>DSDH01000444.1 GCA_011055475.1 Phycisphaerales bacterium
CAGAAATCGCCACGCCGCCTCCACGTCGTGATGGATCTTGTGGCTTTCTTCGAAGGCCGGGATGATGATCGATAAGTCTACCGCCGCCGGGCTCACTGGGCTCTCCATGTCCGCACGAAACTGCAAACACCTAGTATACGGCGGGAAGTCGCTCTGCAGAAGCCAAAAATCTCCCATCGAGGGGTTACGGGCGGCTGTGCAAGTGTGCCGTGACGAGAGAGCAGGAAGGGCCTATACTATGTGAGTTGACGGGAAAACCGGTATGTGCGGGCATGGGAAGCGTGAAACGAAACAAAGGGTTCAACGATGCGAGCGGTGGTTCAACGTGTTATCGACGCCCGGGTGGACGTGGATGGGCAGACGGTGGGGGCCATCGAGCGGGGCCTGTTGGTTTACCTGGGGGTCGGGCGTGGTGACATGGAGGAGGACGTCCGCTTCATCGCCGACAAGCTGATGGGCCTGCGGGTTTATCCGGATGATCAGGGGCGGATGAATCTGAGCCTGTGCGACACAGGCGGCGGGGTGCTCTTGATCAGCCAGTTCACCCTCTTCGGGGACTGTCGAAAGGGACGTCGGCCCAGTTTCGATGCGGTGGCCGATCCGGAAACGGCCGAGGCACTGTACGAGCGGTGCGCCGATCTCCTGCGGCAGGCGGGTCTGACCGTCGCGGCCGGCCGTTTTGCCGCACACATGCACGTGACCGCCACGAACGATGGCCCGGTCACGCTGCTGCTCGACAGCCGCCAGAAACGCGGCGGCGAACCCTTCCAGTCCTGACGGCCTGCAGGTGCCTATTTGAAGGCCTGCATCATCCTGAACCGGCGGCCGGGACCGGCTTGTCGGAAGGGTTCGGATGCGGTATAGTATTGGGGTAAATCGTTCAACGCGAGCGTGTGTTTCGAGCATCTGTTTCAGGAGGGATGTTATGGATCGTCGAACGTTTCTCACCGCGGGGGCCGCCGGGCTGGCCTGGTCGACGCTGAATCGCTTTCCGATGGCCATGGCCGCGGAGCCGGCCAAGCACGTCGGCCTGATCGGTTGTGGGTGGTACGGCAAGAGCGCTCTGTTCCGCCTGTTGCAGATCGCCCCGGTGGAGGTGGTGGCGCTGTGTGACGTGGACCGCCGGATGCTGGCCGATGCGGCCGGCATGGTCGCCGAGCGGCAGTCGTCGGGCAAGACGCCGCGGACGTATCATGACTACCGCGAAATGCTGGAAAAGGAGAAGTTCGACATCGTTCAGGTCTCCACGCCGGATCACTGGCACGCCCTGCCCATGATCGCCGCCGTCCAGGCGGGGGCCGACGTCCGCGTGGAAAAACCCATCAGTGTGGACGTTATCGAGGGCCAGGCCATGGTCGCGGCAGCTCGCAAGTACGGCCGCGTCGTCCAGGTTCACACCCAGCGCCGCAGCACGCCGCACCTGATCGAGGCCCGCGACCGGTTCATCCGCACCGGCAAGCTCGGCAAGATCGGCCTGGTGGAGACGTACTGTTACTACCACATGCGGGCCCGCGGCAACCCACCGGATACGACCCCGCCGGACCATCTGGACTACGACATGTGGACGGGCCCGGCCCCGATGCGGCCGTATAATCGCATCGTTCATCCGCGGGGCTGGCGGGCGTTCATGGAATACGGCAACGGGATCCTCGGCGACATGTGCATCCACATGTTCGACATGGTCCGCTGGATGCTCGATCTCGGCTGGCCGGCGACGGTCGGCTCGTGCGGCGGCATCTACGTCGACAAGGACAGCAAGGCCAACATCAGCGATACGCAGACGGCGACTTTTGACTACCCAGAGCAGGACCTTTCGGTGGTCTGGCAGCATCGCACGTGGGGCCACGCGGCCGACCCAAAGTATCCGTGGGGCGCGACGATCTACGGTGAGGAGGGCACGCTCAAGCTCAGTGTCATGGGGTACGATTTCATCCCGCGGCAGGGCGATCCGATCCACCAGGATGTTACCTACGAATATGACAAATACCCCGAGGACCGGACGGAGAAGGACCTTGAACGGCACGTGGCCGCGGCGATGCGGCAGCATTGGAAGAGCTTTTTGGCCGCCGTCGAGAGTCGCAGCCTGCCCGTGGCCGACATCGAGCAGGGGTTCATCTCCAGCGCCAGTTGCATTCTGGCCAACCTGGCGATGAAGCTGGGCCGCTCACTGCGATATGATCCGAAGGCCGGCCGCGTGGTCGGCGACGATGAGGCCAACGCCCTTTTGGCGCGGCCATACCGCCAGCCCTGGGTTCATCCACGACCGGATACCGTCTGACCGGGGGAGTCGATCGGGCTCTGTCGCCGCCGCCGCCGGCAGTAAGCGGCCAGACCGACCCCGGTCACTGGCGGCCGTCAACGGTGCTGAGGAACACACAGAACGGGCCGGCGGGTCTACTCGGCCTTGGGCCGGCGCTGGAGCAGTTGCGAAATGGCGTCGGCGACGCTTTTGTGCTCATGGACCACCGCGTAGACGGCCTCGGTGATGGGCATTTCGACCTCATGCCGGCGGGCGAGCGCGCGGACGGCCCGACAGGTGGCCACGCCCTCGACGATGCTGTGCGTGGCCTCGGTCGCCTGCTGGGGGCCCATGCCCCGGCCGATCCGCTCGCCGAACGAGCGATTGCGGCCATGGGGCGAGATGCACGTGGTCACCAGATCACCCAGGCCGGACAACCCGGAAAACGTTCGCGGCCGGGCCCCCATCGCGCGGCCCAGGCGTCGGATCTCGGCCAGACCCCGCGTCAGCAGGGCGGCCTTGGCGTTGTCCCCGAAGCCAAGGCCGTCAATGATCCCCGCCGCGATCGCGATCACGTTCTTGACCGCACCGGACAGCTCGACACCGAGCAAGTCCGTGTTGGTGTAGACGCGGAACTGCTCGCCGTGGAAGGTCCGTTGGATCGCACGGGCCAGTGTGCGGTCGCGGCTGGCGGCGGTCGCCGTGGCTGGCAGCCCCCGGGCCAATTCGTCGGCGATCGTCGGTCCCGACAGGGCTCCATAGGCTTGCTCGCCCAGGACATCGGCGAGAATCTGCGTCGGCCGCAGCAGCGTCTCATTCTCAATGCCCTTGGCGGTGCTCACGATGGGGATGCCGGGCGGCACATGGGGCTTGAGTCGCGTCCAGATACCTCGCATGAATTGACACGGCACCGCCGAGACAATCAGGTCCGCATGCTTCATCGCCAGCCGATCGTCCGCCTCGAAATTGAGTGCCTCCGGAAGCGGATAACCGGGCAGAAAGCGTTTGTTTTGCCGGGTGAGGGCCATCTCGGCGAGCTGATCCACATCATAACCCCAGAGCGTGACGTGCAGCCCCTTGGCGCACAGCAGCATGCCGCATACGCTGCCCATCGCGCCGTCGCCGATTATCGTGATCCGCTCGAACATGACTGTATTAGACCAACGCGGCCGGACCCATGCAAGGGCGTCGTGAGGAATGGAGGCGCCTCTGTTGAAACGCGACGAGGACGGTAGCGTCGGAGGGGCCGTCCGGCTCAGTCGTGGGTGCCGGGCTGGGGGAGGCTGAGAGTTGCGATCAACCATTCGGTTGACGCCGGCACGTCGCGAGGCTCGGCAGCCACCTGGGCCGTCAGGATGGAGCCCGCCCCCAACCGGGTCAGGGCCCGGGCGCACGCCTGCCTGTCGAGATCGGCCGGCCAACGGCCGGCCTGGCGGGCGCGTTCGAGCCGCTCGGCCAACCACGTCTCGTGCAACTGCCAGAAGCTCCGCAGACTCCTCTGAAGGCGGGGCTCCAGATGCATGGCCTCCAGGCTGAGCCGCACCAGCAGCCGCCCATACACCGAGCGTTCGGAAGATCCCTTCTCCAGCAAGGCGGCCAGACATTGCCGCACCGCCTTCAGCGCGTTGGTCGGATCGTCGCACGCAACGGCCAGGTCGCGGACCTCCCGGACGGCGTGCTCGATCACGGCCCGACACAGCGTCTCTTTGCTGCGGAAGTAGTAGTAGAGCGCTCCTTTTGTGATGCCGGTGGCCTCCAGAACATCATTGACCGTGGTGCCGTCGTAGCCGTGCAGACTGAACAAGGTCGCCGCGGCCTGAACGATGCGATGTCGGGTTTCGGTGGCCGATCGCGGCATGGCAGACCTCACGCGGAATGGACGATGACCTCCATCAGCGTCCGGCGGTTCTGGTCGATCCAGTCGCACTTGCGGTGGATCATCTGGAGGAACTCCAGCCCGGAGTGATGGCCGAAGTAGCCCGTGGCGGCGATGGGCAGGACGGCTTCGGCGATCATGATCTCGATCATCAGGTCGCACATCGCCTCGAGCATAGGGGGGGGCGGCGTTTCGACCTCGCGATAGCCCTCCAGGAAATAGGCCATCTTGGCCTGGTCCAGGTACGCCGGCCAATCGGCCGGGTTGGGGCGGACGCCCACGATGGAGAATTGGAGCACTCCGTTGGCCAGGTCCGTGATCGGCGGAGCGACCTTCACCGAGTCGAAGTCCAGGACGCAGATCGCCCGGTGCTCGACGAACAGAAGGTTGCCCGGATGCCAGTCGGCATGAACGATCTGGGCCGGCCACGTGTCGAAGCCCAAGGCGTTGACGGCCGTGCTGGACCGGTTGTAATGGATGAGGAGTTCCTCGGCGGTCTTTCGAAGGCGGGGATCGGCCGGTCCCTGCCGCCCGGTGCCGGGTCCACGCTCCGAGCGGATCGTACGCAGATTGCCGCGGACGCTGCCGGCGTCGTGGTAGGTTTGCCGGGCGGGACTCCAGCGCCACTGAAAGGATCGCATGTGCCGATGGAACAGAGCCAGTTTTCGACCGGCCTCCACCACCTCCGCCGGCGATCCGTCACAACGCTGGCCTTCGACGTAGTGGAACATCTCGTAGGTCCGATCGAACGCGTGCAGGGCGGTGCCGTCGGCGTCACGGGGCGGGACCAGTCCCGCCACGGGGTAGCCGCATCGCTCCAAGTGCTGTTGAACGGCGTGGGTGAACTCCACGTGCAAAACGTCATCCTTGCCATGGGGGCGGCGCTTGAGAAGAAACGGTCCGCGGTCGGTCTGGATGAGCAGCTTGGGACTGGCCCGGTTCCCGGCCAGCAGGGGTTCGATGTGTCGCACGCGGCCGATGGAATACTGCCGCAGAACGCCCTTCAGCTCGTCGGCTGAGAATCCACCGTCGTGCTTCCGCATGGATGCATTCCTTGCGCCCGACCGTGGCGGGGGGCTACTGTTGAGCCATGTAGATGATTACCAGCACCAGCACGACGACCAGCGCGCCGAGCAGCACCAATCCCACGCGGTATCGGGTGATCGTCTCCTCGGCGTAGACACGGTCCTCGGCGGACGCGGTTTCTACGGGCGTACCTTCCTCCAGTTGCCCCAGCGCCTCAAGGTTGAATCGTCGTCGCGCCTGCAAGGGGGACCGTCCCTCGCGCACGGCCTGGAGATCGTCGAGCAACTCCTCCATCGAACTGTAGCGGTCCTTCTTGTCCTTGGCCATCATCGTCTCAATCACCTCGGAAATCCCCGCCGACAGCGCCGTGTTGATATGGTCGGGCGGCGTGAGGGGCTCGCGGAGGTGTTTCTTCATCACTTCGGCGGGCGTGGAGGCCTCGAACGGGACGCGCCCCGTGACCATGTGGAACAGGGTCGCGCCCAGGGCGTAAATGTCGGCGCGGCCGTCGATCTCCAGCTCGCCCCGAATCTGCTCGGGGGCGATGTAGTAGGGCGTGCCGAAGGCCTTGCCTTCCTCATGCTTGGCCGCGGCCATGTCCGAGGCCTCACGCGCCAGGCCCATGTCCGCCAGCTTCACCACGCCCTCTTTGTTGATCATGATGTTCTTGGGCTTGACGTCCCGGTGCACCAACCCTTGAGCGTGGGCGTGTGCCAAAGCGTTGGCCAGTTGAATCACAATGTCCAGGGCCTCGCTTTCGCTGAAGATCTTGCCCCGGGACAGGTCGTCGTACAGGGTCTTGCCCTCGACGTATTCCATGACGAAGTAGTACAGGCCACCCGCCTCGCCCACGTCGATGGCCTGGACGATGTTGTTGTGGTTGAGCTTGGCGGCGATGCGGCCCTCCTTGAAGAACCGCCGCACGTAATCGGGTCGCTCGGTGAACCGCTTGGGCAGGACCTTGATCGCGACGGTGCGATCCAGACTCAGTTGCTTGGCCTTGTAGACCACGGCCATGGCGCCCGATCCCAGCTTGCCGAGCACCTTGTAGCCCGGAATCTGGTTGGCGGCCTCCTTGCTCTCCCGAATCTGCGCGCGGAGCCGGCGAATCTGGCTGGGGGTCGCGAACCGATTGTTCACGAGCATCTGTTCCAGACTGACCGGCTCGTTGGCCTTTTGCAGCCGGATCATTTCGCGCCGGCAATGCGCCAGTTCGTCTTCGGTCACGAACTGCTGTTCGACGGCCATTCGACCCAGTAGAGTATCATAGTTGGTCGTGTCACCCTTCGACAATACCGACCTCCCGTAGTGATGCGGCATGACGACGCAGATAGCAGTCACAGGGCCCAATTATCTCGCGGTGGCGACCGGTGTCAAAGAAAAACTGCCGCACGTCCGTGCACAGGTGGCACTTGTCGGCGTACCGTGGCCGGGTCGCGTAGCCCGCGGCTACGGCGGATTCGAGGAGGCGCGCCGGGCCGCCTTCGAAGAGGGCTCCCAGGAGGTCTTCCCGGCGCGGGTCAAATTGCTCCCAGAGGACGTCGAGCGGCTGGTCCTTGACGTTTCCGAGAATGATCCCGCTGCACAGACCGCTGAATACATGGCCGTAAGGGTCCACATGCACGCCTTTGGCGCCGAGGATCTCACGGCGGCAATCGTGTCCCCGCCAGGTGTCCGGGCTGCGGGCGGCCACCCACGGCGCCACCTCATGGGCCGCGCGACCCGTGAATCGGCACGGCGCGTCGACCACGGCCGCAAGGATCATGCACTGTCGCTCGGCCGCGTTTTCTGTAAAACTCACAGGCGCCTGTAAGTACTTCTCCCACCGGACCAGAACCCGCTCAGGGCCGAGCACCTCCCTGGCCACGGAGGCCAGCAGCCGCACCCGATCGGGGGCAATGTACTCGGCGTGGAACGGATCGCAACTGATCTTGAGCCGTCGCAGGCCGACCCGATCCAGCGCCTGCAGACGGTGCCGCACCTCGGCGGCGTCATGGGCCCAATACGCGTTGGTCTCCACGTCCTCCAGGCCGCCGAGCCCCTCGGCCTGGGCGCGGGCCAACAGCTCGACGAGGTAGTCATACATCGTAAAGGGCTCGCCGCCGGTGATGTGCACGCGGGCTGAATCCTCGGCCAGCCGACAGAGCGACCGCCACGCATCGAGGGCCGTTTCGATGTCGAGCAGGCCGCCGCCGTCGGGACCGCAATTGTCGTAGCAGAGGGCGCATTGGGCCGGACACTGATAGGTGAGCATCAGGCCGGCGTAGCGCCAGCGTTTGAGCTTGGGGTCGCTGCGGCCGACCCGACGATTGTAGGCGTTGTCCGTGAGTCGCTTCATCGTGCGTGTACCCGCCATGCCCGGTTCTGCAAGAGATCGCTTGGAACGCCTATCGGCACGATGCAACGGACGGAAAACCTCATCGGAAAAAGCGCTCGGCTGACTCGGTCAAAAAAAATCCCGAAAAAATCCGACGCCTCTTGGGCGCACCGCACGGTCCTTTTATTGGACCTCTCCCCCGACCGCCTCCCACTGCTTCCTTCATCAGACTATATCCTGTGGTTGCTGTCAAGAGAAATCCCCCATGTAGTGCGTAAAACTGGAGAAACTGCAAGGCGGGCGACCGCCCGCGCTCAAGAAAAGCGCCGCCTGCATCCGATAGTCTTGCTGTATGTCGAACCCGGTGAACAGACCCAGACGGAGCAAGGACATGAGCAAACGGGAGATCATCGACTGCATTCTGGAGATTAATAAGGGCGCCAAGCCGGAGTTTCTCGCGCAGTTCCCCGTGGAGGAGCTGGACCTGTACCTCGAACACCTGATGGAACTGGACCTGGAGGAGATTGCGATCTGTGCTTGAATCAGGCGGGGCGTCACGGCCCCGCGGCGAATCGTCTCTCCTGACACGGTGGGGCGCTCCGGCGTGCCGCCGTTTTTCATGGCCGTCTTTGGCCGCCTGGAGACCGCGGCGCGCGATGCCGGTTCGTCGATCAGGACTCGGCGGGTGCGCCGCGACCTTCCAGCGCATCCTCGATTTCGGGCGTGCTGGCCTGGACGGTGGGAACCTCCGCCATCGCGCCAACCTTGAATTGCAGAAGGATCGGGCGCAGTCCCTGGGGCATATCGAAGACCACGTCGCACTGGGGGTTCGGTCCCTCGCCGAACCACACGAGCGTCTCGGCGGGCTTGGCCTCGCCGTCCTTCTTGCGTTCGGCCTGCAGCACCTCGCCCAAGTCCTTCTCGACGAGCGTTCCCGCCCGTGAAACGAATCCGATGGGGTACACCACGCGCACTGTGCCGGTGGTGTCGGGCTCCTGCTCGCTGGGCTTGCACAGCAATCGCATCTGGGCGGGTGTGAACTGGATCGCGTTGTCGGGATCGGCGGCCCCGCCCCGCTTGAGGGGGGCGCTATTGAGCTTGACGCGGACGACCAGGCAGGCTCGACCGTCGAATTCCCGGGTCCGTGCGCCCTGGCGGGGGACCTGAATGGCCTCCCGGCCGGCCTGCGGGTAAACCTTGCCCACGTGGGCCAGATGCAACTGGTTCAGGTAGTCGGCGTGCACCATCGCGAAGCTCTTGCTCGACCGCAGTGAGCCCTGACTGATCCAACTGAACAGCCCGCTGACAAACCCGTCGGCATTGACCATGAGCTTCTTGGGCATGGACGGGTTGACCGATCCTTCACCAAACCGGGCATAGCCCAGGAAGCCCACCGGCGCGATGCCCATCGCGATCATCACCATCCCGGCCAGGAGCAGGCCCTGCACCGCACCCAGCGCGGGGACGACCACCTTCTTCGGCAGCTCTCCAAAGTCGATCTGCGAGCCGACGACGAAACCGGCCAGCACCCGCAGGATCAGGGCCGCCAGGGCATAGAGCACCAACAGCGTGACCGCCGACCAGAGGGGGCCGGCCAGCCCGTATCCGGCGAGCAGGCCGACGACGCTTTCGTGGTAGCCCAAGGCCACGATCATGCCGAACAACGAACAGAACACGGAGGCCACGGCCGAGGTGACGGTGCAGTTCAGCAGGAAGTAAACCACCCCCGCCGCGATGATGAACAGGACAATAGCTGACGCAATCATACGTTCTCCCGAAGCGATCGGTTCAATTGCCCTTGTCGTCGGTTTTGGCGGCGACCTTCTGCTTGGGCGAAAAGTGGCGAATAACCTCGTTGATCGACGTAATCCCCTGGGCGACCTTCTTGATACATTCTTCCTGCAGGTAGAGCATGCCGGCTTTGCGGAAGCAGGCGGCCATGTCGCGGACCGAGCCGGCCTTGGCCAGAAGCTTGCGGAGGTCGTCGTCGATGCGAATCATCTCAAAGACGCCGGTGCGTCCGTAGAACCCGGTACCCTGGCACTTCTCGCAGACGATCGGTTTGCCGTGCTTGTCATACTCGATTTCACCCGGCCGATAAAGGACCTTGATCTTGTCGGCGGGGATGTTGAACTTGCGGAAGAGGTCCTGGTTCGGCTGGTAGGCCTGCTTGCACTCGTCGCACAGGATACGGATCAGACGCTGGTTGATGATGGCCGCGAGGTTTTCGACCACGAGCTTCTTGTCACCGACCCACTCGAGCCACGTGCTGAGGGCCTGAACCACGCTGGTGGCCTCAAACGCGGCGTACACGATGAGCCCGTCCCGGGCGGCCGTGCAGGCCAGCTTGGCACAGTCCGCTCCGGCACAATCGGCCACGCCGAGAATGTCCGGGCCCGTCCGCAGCACGGACTGCAGTCGCCGCGCGTAGGTGGTCGTTCCGGTGTCGGTCATGGAAAACACGTGCTGCGTGATGTTCTGCAGGTCCGCCGCGGGCTTCTTCTCCAGGGTGTTGACGTTGTTCATGAACAGGTCGTGGCTGCGGAGCAGGGCGTACAGCGTCGTGGTCAAGCCGTCGCGGGGTGGCGCGGTGACGAGGATCAGGCCCTGATGAAGCTCACGTAGCCCTTGCACGACCCGAAGCTGGCTCGTGCTGAAGCCCAAGTCCTCGACCGTCATCGTGCCGTACTGCTGCGACTTGGTGATCTTGACCTGCTCACCGGCGGTGCTGCCGGCGGTGGTGACCTCCCACGTGACGGGCCGCTCATTGCCCTGGGCGGTCCTGAACGTGCCGACCTGGGGCTTGCGTCGCTCCTCCACGTCCAGATCGGCCAACTGCTTGATGTAGCGGATGAAATACTCCATCTCCTCCCGCGGCCGCGGGGGCTGTTTGATCGTCATGCCGTCCACCAGATACGCGACGGCGTATTCCTGGCCTCCCGGCTGAAACAGGATGTCGCTGGCCCGGCGCCAGATGGCGTCGGCGAACACCTCGCACAGGGTCTGAAAGCCGAAGGCCTCCGGCGTCTTGGGCTCGGGCAACGGCACATCGTTGCCGTTGGCGGTGATCAGCGTCAGGCCGTGGCTGGCCTTCTCCAGCTTCTTCGCTTCGTTCACGAAGAGGCTGCGGAGGTGCTGGCCCGTCAGCACCTTTTCAAATTCGGCGACGCGGGCGTTGCGATGGACGACATAGGCAAGGGTCGTGCCGCCGAGCATGACGACGAACAGCGGCAGCCCGATCCAAAAGACCGGAACCAGCAACCAGAGCACCAGACCCAACGCGCCGCTCACCAGAACCGCCCCCGTCCACTTGCGCTCCTGCGTCTGCACCTCCTGAGCGTCTTTGTAAACCCAGTTCAGCAGCGGCATCCAGGCGAAAAACGCGGCCAGGAGAATCACCAGCTTGACCAGCGAGACATAGCCGCCGAAGAGGGCGGCTCCCAGGGTGATCGGCATCGTGGGTGTCATGGACTCGTATCCTGTTTCGCGTTACAGAATTCCAGTTGTGCTTGAACGAATCCCCTTGAGGGCCATTTCCAGCTCCTCGACGTTGGGGGCGTATTCCTTGGCCACCCGCAGGTCGATCCATTCATCGACCACCAGCCGCCGCAGGCTTTCGGTGAAATCCTCCATGCCTTCACCCGTGCCGGCGCGAATGGCGGTGGGGATGTCGTTTTCGCGCTGCTCGCTGATGAGCTTGCGGACGATCGGCGTACGGATGAGTATCTCCACCGCCGGCACCCGCCGCGCATCGGGGCGGATACCGGGCAGCAGCTCCTGGGCGATGATCGCCCGTAGCGTCAGGGCGAACGTCTGCCGGGCCAGATCACGTTCCTCCTGCGGGAACAGATCGAGGATTCGTTGAATGGTCTGGGCGGCGTTGTTGGCGTGCAGCGTGCCGAACACCAGGTGGCCGGTCTCCGCGGCCCGCATCGCCGCGGTCAGCGTTTCGTTGTCTCGCATCTCACCGATGAGCACGACGTCCGGGTCCAGTCGCATCAGCGATCGCAGCGCGTCCTCATAGTCGGCCACGTCGATGCCGATCTCCCGCTGGGACACGATGGCCCGCTTGTCCACGTGCAGAAACTCGATGGGGTCCTCCACCGTCACGATGTGGCAGGCGCGGGTGCTGTTGATGTGGTCGATCATCGAGGCGATGGTCGTGCTCTTGCCGCAACCGGTGGGGCCGACCACGAGGACCAGACCATCATGGTTCTCGGCGATCTTCTCGACCACGGGCGGCAGATGCAGGGATTCAAACGGGGGAATCTGACTGCTGATGCGCCGGGCCGCCATGCTGAGCATGCCGCGCTGCCGGAACGCACAGATTCGAAACCGATCCGTGTTACCCACCTGGTAGGCGAAGTCCAGCGACCCGGTCTCCAGAAGAAACTGCTTTTGCTGCGGTGTCATAATCTCGAAGAGCAGTTCTTCCGCCCGCTCCTGGGTCATGATCTCGCCCGTGGTGTTCTTGAGCTTGCTATGGACCCGCATCTTGGGCACCATGCCCACTTTCAGGTGAAGATCGGAGGCGTCGGCCTTGATCGCGGCGCGAAACCACTTCTCAATTTCAGGGGTCTTTTCAAAGTGTACGTGACTGTCGATCGGTTGCCCCTTCATACCCGGGCTCCTGCTGTTAGGGTTGACACTCGCATCGTGAATTCACCATCCCTGCACCGTGGAGCGGGCGGGGGAACGGACTCACCCGAAATCCAGGCAAAGGCTGAAAAAACATATTATAGCCGCAGGAGTGCGGACCTGTCAACGCCGCTTTGCGGCGGTTTTGGCCGAGGGCGTCGGATCGCCGGGGCTCGCCGCGGCCGGCCCTGTGGGGGCGGATTCAACGGATCAGCAGCAGGGTAAGGCTCAGATAGATGGTGACGCTGATCGAGTCATTGGCCGTCGTGACCAGCGGTCCTGAGCTGATGGCCGGGTCGATCCCGATGCGTCGGAACAAGAAGGGCAACGACAGTCCCAGCGTCGAGGCCACCATGATCGCCGTGAACATGGCCAACCCGAAGCCCACCGGCACCCGCATTTGCCCCGGCGCGGCTGCGGACCCCGTGGCGGTGGCGGCCAGAAAGTCCGAATGGATCAGCGCCGTGCAGATCATCGCCCCCAACACGCCGCAGGACAGGGCCACCAGGGCCGCAATACGAACCTCACGCACGAACACCTGCCGAAGGCGCTGGGCCGCCAGGTCACCGGTCGCCAGACCGCAGATCACGATGGCCGAGGTCTGCAAGCCGGCGTTGCCGCTGATGGCCGCGATCATCGGCACAAACGCCACCACCAGTCCGTGGATCGGCCGGAGCGTCACCGAGGCGTGGAACACGTTCTTGAACACGATCATCACCGCCGCCGTGACCGCCGTGCCGATCAGGCAGGGCAGCAGCCAGGTCATCCGCACCCGCGCCGCCCGCACCACCGAGTACGACTCCAGCTCCGAGGGGTCCGTGCCCGCCATGGTATACATGTCCTCGGCGGCCTCTTCCTCGGCGACCTCGATGACCCGGTCGGCGGTGATCCGCCCGACGAGCTTGTGCTCCTCGTCCACCACCGGGACCACGATCAGGTCGTTCTTCTTAAAGAGGTTTCGGACCTCCTCCTGGTCCGTATCCACGCGCACGTAAATCGTATCGGTCTCGATCAAGTCCTTGATGGGGGTCTTCGCCGGCTTGGTAATGAGGGCACAGATGGGCACGTTGCCCAGGTATTGGCCCACCTTGTTCGTCACGAACACCGCGTAGAAATCCTCATCCAGCTCGGCTTGGCGGATCCGCTCGATGGCCTGGCCCACCGTGGCCTCCTCGTGAACCGCGATCACCGACGGGTCCATGATGCCGCCGGCTGAGTCCTCGGAGTAGACCATCAGGTCCTTGATACGGGTGGCCAGCTCGCTGGAAATCTGCTCCAGCAGCTCGCGGCTTTCCTCCTTGGGCAGCTCGGCCAGCAGGTCCGCGGCATCGGCCGGTTCCAGCTCGGCGATGAGACCGATCAGCTCGTCGTCCTCGAGAATGTCGAACAGGCGGGCCCGGGTGGCTTCGTCCACTTTCTCGAGAACCTCCGCGGATACCGACCGGGCCAGCAGGTCGAAGACCATGCGCTTCCCATCCGCGTCCAGCAGTTCGACAACCTCGGCGATGTCGCTGCTGCGCTGCTCGGCCAGGAGTGTCCGCAGGGCGTCCGCGCGGCCGGACTCGGCCAGTTCGACGACCCTTTCCAGGAGTTCTGTCCGCTGCTGGTCCATAACGCTGCCCTTGCTCCGTGACCGCCCGCGTGTCGGCTGGCCGGTCCGCCGTAGCGCCTATTAGACGTGCCCACACACCCGCTGGCAAGGACCTGGGATCAAAGTCTTCATAAATGACCGTCCGGCGTGGGGCCATATTGGCTGAAAACCGCTTTACCCGGGTGCCGGCGGGTGTTACAATACTGAACGAGTTTGCGGGTGTGATCGAAAGGACGGGGCGCATGAAGAAGGCGATTCTGGTGGTGTTGGCGGTGGCGGCCTTGTGCGGGGTCGGTCGAACGTGGGCCTATCCCAAGCCGTCCCTCGTGCCGGGAATCGGTGACTGGACGCTGGATGTCACCTTTGATGGGCCGCGGCAGATCACCGTGACGGTGCCCGGCGAGGCCCAGCCCCGACGCTTCTGGTACCTGATCCTGACCTTGACCAACAACAGCACCGTCACCGATGCGCCGTTCTATCCTGCCTGTGATCTGATGACCGACACATTTCGGGTCATCGAGGCGGGCGTGAACGTGCCGCGGGCGGTGTTTGCGGCGGTTCGATTGCGTCATCAGAGCCGTTATCCCTTCCTGGAATGGCTGGAGGACGTGGATCACCGCATCCTTCAAGGCGAGGATAATACGCGGGACGTGGCGGTCATCTGGCCCGATTTCGATGCGCGGGCCCGGGAGGTTACGTTCTACATCGCGGGTCTGAGCAACGAGACGGCGGCCGTCGATCACCCGATTCTCCGCGATGATCAAGGCCGGCCGCAGAAAGTGCTGCTCCGTAAGACGCTGGCCTTGCGATTCTACGCGGGCGGCGAGGGCAAGCTGCGATCCCAAGCCACGCTGACCTTCAAGGACAAGTCCTGGGTCATGCGTTGACCGGGTGCTTGTCAGGGGCAAGAACAGTGGCGACGCCCCGCGCGTTTTGAATCACATTGATCCCCGCCAGACCCTGGAACAGGGTGCGGTCTCCGTTTCCTCCCGCCCAGGAGCAAGTATATCTCTATCCGGAAAAGCAACGGGCCCCACGCCCAAGACGAGCGATGGGGCCCGCCATCATGTCTTGAGCGTCACCGTGTGCTGAACTTGAGGATCGTCTCTTCGCTGTAGGTCTGGCCGGGCCGCAGGACGACCGAAGGGAAAGCCGGTTTGTTGGGCGAATCGGGCCAGTGTTGCGTCTCCAGGCAGAACGCGCCGTGTTGGTTGTAGACCGTGCCCTTGCCTTCAACGGACCCATCGAGGAAGTTGCCCGTGTAGAACTGCACACCCGGCTGGGTGGTGTACACCTCCATCACGCGGCCCGACTTGGGCTCGTGGACCCGGGCGCACAGGGCCAGTGACCCATTCCGGTTGTTCAGGCAGAAGTTGTGGTCGTAGCCGCCCGTCATGGGGACATCGTGAATGCGTTCGCCGATCCGGTGGGGTGTGGTGAAGTCAAACACCGTGCCCGCAACCGGGGCGACCTGGCCGGTGGGAATCAAACCCTCGTCGACGGGCGTATAGTGGTCGGCGGTCAACATCAGCTCGTGGTCGTAGATCGGCCCGGCATCGTGACCGGCCAGGTTGAAGTAGCTGTGGTTGGTCAGGTTCAGAACGGTCGGTCTGTCGGTCGTGGCCATGTAGGTCATCTTGAGCTCATTGTCGTTCGTCAACTCGTAGGTGACCATGCACTTCAGACTGCCCGGATAACCCTCTTCCATGTGCTTGCTGAGGTAGGTCATAATCAGCTGCGCACTGGCTTCGTCCTGATGGGTCTGGAAGCGCCAGACGCGCTTGTCGAAGCCCTTGAGCCCGCCGTGCAGGTGGTTCGGGCCGTTGTTCGTCGCCAGCGTATACTCGATTCCGTCCAGCGTGAATCGGCCCCGGCCGATGCGGTTGGCGTAGCGTCCCACGATCGCGCCGAAATACGGATGCTCGCCGAGGTATCCATCCAGCGTGTCGAACCCCAGAACCACGTCGTCCATCTCGCCGCGGCGATCCGGCACGA
>DSDH01000437.1 GCA_011055475.1 Phycisphaerales bacterium
GCCTGGCCCTGGGTGTCCTTGAGCGTCTGGATGCGGCGGATATCGAGCCGCACGGAGCTGTAGAACTTCAGGGCGTTGCCGCCGGGCGTCGTCTCCGGGTTGCCGAACATCACGCCGATCTTCATGCGGATCTGATTGATGAAGATCAGGCAGCACCGGCTCTTGTTGATCGCGCCGGTGAGCTTGCGCAGGGCCTGGCTCATGAGCCGGGCCTGCAGGCCGACGTGGCTCTGGCCCATCTCGCCCTGCATCTCGGCTTGGGGCACCAGCGCCGCGACCGAGTCCACCACGATCACGTCGACGGCGTTGGACTTGATGAGCATCTCGGCGATGTCCAGGGCCTGTTCGCCCGTATCCGGCTGGCTGACCAGCAGGCTGCTGATGTCCACGCCCAGCTTGCGGGCCCACGTGGTGTCCAGGGCGTGCTCGGCGTCGATGAAGGCCACGACGCCGCCGTTCCTCTGGGCGTTGGCCAGCACGTGCAGGGCCAACGTCGTCTTGCCGGAGGATTCCGGGCCGAAAAACTCGCACACCCGGCCCCGCGGCACACCGCGACCGCCCAGGGCGATATCCAGCGACAGGGCCCCGGTGCTGATGCCCGCGACACGGGCGATGTTCGACTCGTCCATCTTCATGATCGAGCCGGCGCCGTACTGCTTTTCGATCTGGGCGATGGCGCGGTCCAGCGCCGAATCCAGCGTGCTCGACCGGCCCGCTGGCGCCGTTGTCGTCGTTTTCTTCTTGGCCATGCTTACTCCCTTATCCGAGGTCGACGGCGGCTCCCCGGCCGCACGAACCGGGGTTTACCCACGCAACGGGTACCGGGCCAACACAGTATAGATCGGGCCCGTTTTTGTCAATTCACTTCTGAACAGGCAAATCTCTTCAACATCCAGGGTCCCCAGGGTCGGCTGCGGGCGGTCGGCCACAACCTCATCCAGGCGGTGCCCGCCCCGTCGACTCCGGATGCGGCACAACGTCAAATGACCCGCGAACGGGCGGTTCTCGGCGGCGAATCCCAATTCCGCCAGGCCCTGCTCCACGTCGGCCTGCAGCCGCACCAGTTCCGGTCGCGGCTCGGTGCCGACCCAGACGATGCGCGCGGGAGAACCGAACGTTCCCAGGCCGGCGACCTCCAGCGAAAACGGCCCGTGATGCCTGGCGACGCCCTCAATCGCCCCGCAGACGTCCGGCAAGGCCGCATCCCGCACCTCGCCGAGAAACTTGAGGGTCAGATGAATGAGCGACGGATCCACCCACTTGGCGTCGCCGCCCTTGAGCCCCGCCGCGCGGCGCACGTCCTCGGCCACCCGCGCCAGTTGGCCGCGGATCGCCTCGTTGATCTCTATCGCCACGAAGCATCGCATTGGTTGAAAGGCCCTCTTGGCCGACGGAGCCATCGGTTACGTCCCGCCGCGGCCCCGGGTGGATTCAGAACTGCGTAATCTTCCGCAGCGTGTCGAACCGCTCCTCGATGTCATCCATGCCCACGGCCTTGATCCCGTGAATGGAAAAGTCGCTGATCGTGAAGGACGACACCACCGTACCATAGACGATGGCGTGCCGCAAGGCCGTCGCGTCAGCGTGGCCGGTCTTGGCCAGGTACCCCATCATGCCGCCGGCAAAGGCGTCGCCGGCGCCCGTCGGGTCGATCACCACCGACGTGGGAAACGCCGGCAGGATGAAACAGTCCCCGTCCGTCGTCACCATCATCGAACCGTACCGGCCCTTTTTGACGATGGCGGCCTTGGGGCCCATATCCAAGAGGGCCTGGGCGGCCGTCACGATGCTGCCTTGGCCGGTAAGCAGCTTGGCCTCGCCCTCGTTGAGCACGATCAGATCGATCCGGTCGAGCAACAGCTTGAGGTCATCCTGTGCCGTGACGATCCAATGGTTCATCGTATCGGCGGCGACGAAGGTGGGGCTTCGCAACTGTTCGAGCAGCTCCATTTGCAGGGCCGGGGCCGTGTTGGCCAAAAAGACGAACTGGCTGTCGCGAAACGCCTCCGGCACGGCCGGCGGCGTCTCGGCCAGCACGTTGAGCTCGACGGCGTCGGTCTTGGCCTCGTCCATCTCGCCCTCGTAGGAGCCATGCCAGCGGAAGGTTCGGCTGCCGGGCCGCACCTCCAGCCCGGCCAGGTCCACCGGGCGGTTCTCGAACACCTCCGTCAGGTCGAACGGGCAATCTGCGCCCACCACGCCGACGAATCGGACCGGCCCGAAAAAACTGGCCGCCATACTGAAATACACCGCCGACCCGCCCACGCACTCCTGGCTATAGCCGTAAGGCGTCTTGACCGTGTCAATCCCGATGGATCCCGTAACCAATAGTGACATCCTTGTGCCCTTTCCCGATCCGACTCAGGGGTTCTGTGTACATCCCTCCAGCGCCCGGCGGATGCGTCGGCGCGTTCGATCCAGGCCCAGCAGCCCGACCGTATCCCCGATGGGCGGGCTGATCGTGTTGCCGCACAAGGCCACGCGAAGCGGCTGGGCGATCTTGCCCAGGCCCACGCCGCGCTGCTCGGCCAGGCGCCGCAGCAGGTTCTCGACCGCCTCGGCCGTCACCGCCGTCCAGTCCTTGAGGTTCTTCTCAATCTCGGCCAGCACGCCCAGCCCGTCATGCTTGTGCAGCACGTTCCGGACGGCCTTGTCCTCGTAGACCACCTGGTCATCCTCGACAAACAGGAACCGGCATTTCTGCTCGATCTCCGCCAGCGTGCGGGCCCCGCGGCACAATTCCAGAATCCGCATGAGTGTCGCGTCATCGGCCTGGGTGGCGGGGTTGGCCGTCTCCTGCAGAAACGCCCTGTAATGCCTGAGCAGTCTGTCGGCGGGCAGTCGCTTGATATGCTCGGTATTGAAGGACATCAATTTCTTGCGGTCAAAGAGGCTGTTGGACTTGGTCAAGCGTTCCAGCTCAAACGCCGCGATGAGCTCCTGGACGTCCATCACCTCCCGCTCGTCGCCGGGGTTCCAGCCCAGCAGCGCCAGGAAGTTCACCATCGTTTCGGGCAGATACCCGCTGCGGAAGAAATCCACGACGTTGATCTCCGGCAGCGACACACCCAGGGCCGCCGCCATCGCGTCGATGGCGGGCATGTCGGGCACGCTCTTGCCGGCCAGGAACGACTCCACGTCCTCGGCGCTCAGGGATGCGGCCTGGGCGAGGGCCTCCACATCCACGTCGCCCATCGCCTGAATCGCCTGCCGCAGGACCTTGGGCCTTTCCCGCTTGCTGAGCTTGCCGCCGTCCGGGCTGACCGTGACCGACATGTGGGCGTACACGGGCGTGCGGAACCCCAGCGCCTCCTGAAGCGCCAGGTGCGCCGGCGTGTTCATGAGGTGTTCCTGGCCGCGGATCACGTGCGTCACGCCCATCAATTCGTCGTCGACGACCACGGCGAAGTGGTACGTGGGAAAGCCGTCGCTTTTCTGAATGACGAAGTCGCCCACCTCGCCGGGCCGGAACCGCACCTGACCGCGGATGACGTCGTCCACGATGAACTCGCGATCCTGGGGCACCGCGAATCGCACGGCCACGGGCCGGCCCTCGGCCCGGGCCCGGGCGGCGTCCTCATCAGTGGGAAACTGCTCCGGCCGTGCGTAGGCGAACCCCGGTCCGGCCTTGGCCCGCAGGGCCTCCAGCTCCTCCGGCGTATCGAAGCAGTAATACGCCTTGCCTTGTTCGAGCAGTTGCTTGACGTAGCGGGCGTAGATCTCGCCGCGCTGCGATTGGTGGTAGGGCTTGTGCGGGCCGCCCACGTCCGGCCCCTCGTCCCAGTCGATACCCAGCCAGCGCAGATCGCGCAGCACCTGCTGCGTGGCCGTGGGGGTGTTGCGCTTCTGGTCCGTATCCTCGACGCGCAGGATGAACCGCCCACCCGTCCGCCGGGCGTAAAGCCAATTAAACAACGCCGTCCGGGCCCCTCCCACGTGGAGGTAGCCCGTCGGCGACGGTGCGAATCGTGTGACAACCATGACGGCTCCCTGTGTACTCGCATTCCGACGGGGCGAGCCCGTATTGCATCGTGTCAGGCGGGCCCCATTCGGTTGAGCCGACTCTACGCCACTGGCCGCAGCCTGTCAAGATGCCGACCCGGATCGCCGGAAAATCCGAGATCGGCTGCGGAAAAAAGGGTTGGTCGCGGAATCCTTTGCCTCGCCGGGATCCAGCCGAATCCGCTGGACGCCGTTTTGAGATTGCATTCGCGGTGCCAAGCAGGTACAATGAACCGTGTTTTGGAGGATAATCATCTCTCGGTGTGCGTGGAGGAGGGCCGCCCGGTCGACCGAGTGCTGCGACAGCACGTGTCTATGTCCGGAGGCCTGATCTACGGTGGGGCCGTTCCCACGCACGGCGTCATCAAGTCACGCGGCGATCTCAAGACGGCGGGCCGGTCCTGGTGCGAGAAGGCTGCTCGGCGGCGCGTCTGATAGCAGAGTGTGGTCAGAACGGTTTCAGGGTCAAGGGCAGGGTTCAGGAACAGGGAGAAGTGATGAAAACGAGAACGACATCGTGGCTGGGTGTTCTGGCGGTGGCCCTGGTGGCTCCGGGGGTATCTGGCTGGAGCTACAATCCGGACGTTTTTACAGTGGCTTCCCAGAACGCCGGCGGCATGGAGACCCGGATGGCCGGCGACTTTGTCCTCTGGCAGGACATGATGAGCATGCAGTGGCGCGGGTACGACCTGCCGGCGCGGCAGTCCTTTGCCATCGCGAGTTCGGGGGCCATGTCGCTCGCCGCGAACGAATCGTATGCCGTCTGGCAGGACGGCATGACGATGGGTTGGTCTGCCTATGAGCTGGCTGAACGACGCATGTTTGCGTTGAGCCTGTCGGATGTGGACGGCATGAGCCTGCGGCTGACGGGGCGGTTTCTGATCTTCCGAGGCATGATGGATATGACGCTTCACGGGATGGACCTGGAGTCGGGCGAGGTCTTCGAGATCGCCATCGGAGACATCGACGGCATGAGCGTCCGGGCGGCGGGCGATTACGTGGTCTGGCGCACGATGACGATGCCGCCGGTCCTGGGCGGGTACCAGCTTTCGAGCCGTCAGGGGTTCGTTCTCCGCGAAGGGGACATCGAGTCGATGGGCCTGGCGATAAGCGATCAGTTCGTGGCCTGGCGGGAATGGGCCATGGAGGACCCCACGGCCAAACTGTACGGATATGATCTGGCTCAGCGCGAGGCGTTCCTGATAACGACCGAGGAGATCGACGCGACATCTTTGAAGGCCGCCGGCCGATATCTGGTCGGTCGTCACATGATGACCGGCGTGATTTACGGATTCGACGGCGTATCGCGCGAGTTCTTCGAGATCGCGGGGAACGTCGACAGCATGAGTCTACTCATGAACGATCGCTATGCCGTGTGGAAGGACATGATGAACATGCGCTTGTGCGCGTTCGATTTTGCGGGCCGTTCCCTGGTGGAGACGGCCGTGGAGACGATGTACACCCCGGTTTTGTCGGGCAGTTACGTGTTCTACTCCTTCTACGATCCGGGCCTGATGACCAGTGAGCTTCGCGGGTTCGACCTGGCCACGGGCGAGGGATTCGCCGTGGCTCCGCTGGCTTCCGGGGCCATGATGAGTCCGTGGGCGGCGGGCGACTATGTGGTCTGGACGGACTCCATCCCGCCGTCCGCCGACACCGGGCTTTTCGGCGCCCGGATTTGGAAACTCCCCAATGATGAATGCGCCGATGCGGTCGAGGTCATGACGGAAACCGTCTACCCGGGCGACACATCGGGCGCCACGGGAACGGACCAGACGGATTGTGGATTCGACGACTGGCGAGACACGTGGCACGAAGTCCGCCCGCCGGTCGGAGGGGATTACACGATCGACGTGCATAGTGAGGCGTTCGATACCACCCTGGCGGTGTTCGCGGCCTGCACGGGGAGCGCGACGGCCTGCAATGACGACGCGAACATCCAGACGACGGATTCGCGGCTGGTCATGACGCTGGTGAAGGGCAAGCGGTACCTGATCCGGGTAGCGGGCGTGGATGGCTCTGGTGGGGCCTATGAGCTGAGCGTTTCTCTGGGAAGCTGCACCGCGCCGCCGCAGGCCGACCTGACCGGCGACTGCAGGGTGAATCTCGAAGATCTGGCCGTGTTCTCCTCGCAGTGGCTGGACTGTGGGCTTGAGCCGACGGACCTGTGTTTCTGATTCAGGACCCATGGCCAGAAAAGCGGGAATCTATCTGCGGCGCTGACGTGACAGTGCCCGGTGGGCAGGGGCAAGCTACTGTCTGGGTGGACAGAGTAAACGGCCTGACATACCAAGCCGGTTGCGGTACGATGCCGGACAGGGCGAGGATGGCTTCTGATTCACAATACAACCGGGTATCCCTTCGGCGAGCGGGTCCGGTGCGGAATTATCCCGCTTTTTGTCGGGCGGAGGTGACGGTGTTGTAGAGCAACATCGTGATGGTCATGGGCCCCACGCCGCCGGGCACGGGCGTGATAAGCCGGGCCTTTTGCCGAACCGGCTCGAAATCCACGTCCCCCACCAGCCGATAGCCCCGCGGCCGGGAGGGATCGTCGATGCGGTTGACGCCCACATCGATCACGATCGCGCCGTCCTTGACCATGTCGGCGGTGATCGTGTGCGCCCGTCCCGCCGCGGCGATGATGATGTCGGCCCGGCGGACGTGCGCCGCCAGATCGCGGGTGCGGGTGTGGCAGACGGTCACCGTCGCGTTGCCGGTGCGACTTTTCTGAATGAGCATGTTCGCGACGGGTTTGCCGACGATGTTGCTGCGGCCGACGACGACGACCTCGGCTCCTTCAAGGGTGACGCCGCTGCGGAGGAGCAACTGGATGATGCCGTGGGGCGTGCAGGGCAGAAAGCACGGCTGCCCGGCGACCATGCGACCGATGTTGACCGGGTGGAACCCGTCCACGTCCTTGTCCGGGTCGATTACCGGCATGACCGCGTGTTCGTCGATGTGCTGGGGCAACGGCAACTGCACGAGGATGCCGTGGACCTTCGGATCGGCGTTGCACCGGCGGATCACGTCGAGCAATTCGACCTGGGTCGTCTCGGGCGGCAGCGTGTAGTTAAATGAGGCCATCCCCAACTCGCGGCAGGCCTTCTCCTTGGCCCGCACGTACGATGCCGAGGCCGGATCATCCCCGACCAGGATCACCGCCAGCCCCGGCACCACACCCCGCCCGGCCAGCTCGTCGATCTGAGTCTTCAGCTCGGCCCGCATCGCCGCCGCAATCGCCTTGCCGTCGATCAAGTCCGCCGTCATCGCTCTGTTCTCCCCGATTGCGTAGTCCACTCACCATCCAACCGAGCCGCCACTTTACACCGGCTCCTCAAAAAAGCAAACCCTTTGCCCCGGCTCCGGCCAGCGGTAGGGCAGCCGGGCGACGGAATGTGCTTGCCCGCGGCGGCCGAACGGTTATAATCCACCTCCAAAGACCTTCAAGCGAGGCAAGTCATGGCCGTTCTAAACGTCAATATCGATCACGTCGCCACGGTCCGTCAGGCCCGCCAGACCGACGAGCCGGACCCGGTTTGGGCGGCCGTGGAGTGTGAGTTGGCCGGCGCCCACGGCATAACGGTGCACCTGCGCCAGGACCGGCGGCACATCAACGACCGCGACGTCGAGCTGCTCAAGAAGACCGTGGCGTCCAAATTCAACCTGGAAATGTCCCTCGCCGAGCCGATCGTCAAGATCGCCGAACGCCTCGCGCCCGACCAGGTCACCCTCGTCCCCGAGCGCCGGCAGGAACTCACCACCGAAGGCGGCCTGGATTGCGTGCGCCAGCAGCGACGCCTGGCGCAGGTGGTGCGCCGGATGCACAAAAAGGGCATTCTGGTCAGCGCGTTCATCGTCCCCGAGACCGACCAGGTGCTCGCCTCGGCCGAGGCCGGGTGCAACGCCGTCGAGCTGCATACCGGCGCCTATGCCAACGCGCGAAAAGACCGCCTCGTCGAGCGGTGCCTGGATGCCCTGCGCGAGGCCCGCGACACGGCCTTCAGCGCGGGCCTGATCGTCCACGCCGGCCATGGACTGACCTATCGCAATATCGGCCCTGTCGCCCGCATCGAGGGGATCTGCGAGTTCAACATCGGCCACAGTATCATCTCCCGGGCCGTCCTCGTCGGCCTGCGTCGGGCCACCGAGGAGATGATCCGACTCATCCAGTCGCCGCCGGAATGAGAATGGAGAGGACTATGTTCAGCGGATGCATGGTGGCGTTGATCACGCCGTTTCACGAAGGCGAGGTGGACTTCGAGACGCTCGATGAGCTCGTCGAGTTCCACATCGAAAGCGGCACGGACGGCATCGTGCCCGTGGGCACGACCGGCGAGTCGCCCACGCTCAGTCACGAGGAGCACAAGCAGGTCATCGAGCGGGTCGTCCGCGTCGCCGATGGGCGGATCCCCGTCATCGCCGGCACCGGCTCCAACAGCACCGCCGAGGCCATCGAGTTGACCGCCTTCGCCCACAAGGCCGGCGCCGACGGCTCGCTGCAGGTCTGCCCCTATTACAACAAGCCCACGCAAGAGGGGTTTTACGAGCACTTCAAGGCCATCGCCGAGGAGGTGCCCGTTCCCTTGGTGCTGTACAACATTCCCGGTCGCTGCGGCGGCCAGGGCCTGACGCCCGAAACCGTCGCCCGGCTGTCCGAGATCGAGACCATCGTGGCCATCAAGGAGGCCTCGGGCAGCATGGACCAGGTCAGCGAGATCGCCGCCCGTTGCGACATCACGATTCTGTCGGGCGATGATTCACTGACCCTGCCCATCGCCGCGCTGGGCGGCAAGGGCGTCATCAGCGTTGTCGCCAACATCGTGCCCGCCGACGTCAAGGCCATGACCGACCTGATCCTGGAGGGCGACTTCGTTTCGGCGCGACGATGGCACCGCAAGTTGTTCACCCTGTCCAAGGACCTGTTGACGCTGGCGACCAACCCGATCCCCATCAAGGCCGCCATGGCCATGCTGGATATGGCCTCGGACGAGCTGCGTCTGCCCATGACGCCCTTGAACCAGGCCCAGTCCGCCCGCCTGCAGCAGATCCTGGCGGACTATGGCCTGTTGGATTGATCAAGGGCCGTCGGGCCGATCCCGAGTCTACGTCGGGGATCCGCCGGCTTCCCGGCCTTACTTGATGGCTTCGTAGGATTTCAGCTTGTTGTTGCTGTCGTAATACAGGATGAACGTCGTGGCCTCCTCCTGGGTCGCGAGTTCCAGGGGTGTGCCCGCGATCTCCCACAAGCCGAGCGTTACCACGTCCATCGCTGTATGGCCGACAATCGCCAAGGTCTTGGTCTCGGCCGTCCCGGCGTTTTCGACAATCTTGTACACGTCCTTATAGCCACCGTCATCGGTCCGCATACTCATATAGGGGCCACCGAGGACCTGTACAATGTCGTCCCGGTCGCCCCCCACGCGGACGACCGAAAGGTCCTTTCTGACCTGCTTCTTGCCGGCCATCATGACCGAGCACCCCTGCACAAACCCCAGCGAGCAGACCAGCATGAGCGTTACGTGTCGTCGCATACCTTGCCTTTCCCTACAATAGGAATCCTGGTTTACGTGTAGAACCGCACAGGATTCCACGCATTCCGCCTAACGGATGAGAGCGACGATACCCGGCGCCTCGTAATACGGATCGCTCCCGCCTCGACGGCTATCGGCCGCCCTCACACAGGGGTTTCAGGAAACTCAAGCGAAACGCACAACCGGGCGGGATCCTGTCGGTTTCATAGGCGCCGGCCAGAAGCCCCAGAAAGGCCACGACCTGCCCCCGATCGCTGCCCGTCCGGTCCACAAGCCCCGTCACGAAATCCCGGGCGTGCTGCATGGCCGCCTCGGTCTGTCGATCTCCCCACGGGTCCTCGCGATACGCCGTGTTCAAACCGAGAACCGAGGCCGCGATGTCTGTCCAGTCCGTCTCGCCCGTTCTATCGCCCGGACTCAATCCCAATAAGGATGTGCTCAAACCGATCACGCGGCCCGTCGTCGTTCGGGGCCTCTTCCGCGCAGGGTCTAGAAGCCATTTGGAACTCGGGGTCGTTGCGGTGGGCGCGTCCGTACTCGGAGATCGCCTTCGGCAGAGCGGCCATCAGGGCGCCGGCACAATCACACAAGGGGATCTCACGGTAACCGATCAGGCCGTCGATCCGCCGATTCTTGTACCGATCATAAGGCTCGACAATCGCCACGTGCGCCCGATAGTCCGTCGTGGAACCCACGTTGAGGGCATGGCAATACCGATCCCGCAGCAGTCCTCCCACGACCATCTTCTCAATAGCCGGCATGCGGGACACGTGCGTGTGCCCCGAAACCCAGTAATTGTTGCCTGAGGGCGTGAGTAGTTCGGCCAGGTTTTTGTTCAGGCTCTCGCTGAAGGTAGGAATGCCGAAAGCCCCCTCCGTCACCTCCCAGGCCAGATTCGTCACGTTCAGCGGAACCTGCCCCGGCTTGGCGAACGTGATGCGGTCGAGATGGTCCTTCGGGTAGTGCGAGGCCACAAACCGAAACGGAGGCGACGTATCATGAATGAGCTGCTTGAGGTAGCCCAGTTGGAACACATGGCCGGGCTCATCCTTGAACGACACTGAGCCGATCGCCCCATAGAACCCCAGTTCGGCGGCGTCGGACCAGTCCGGCGCGTCCTTGTAGTCTGAGGAATCCAGTAAGAGAATCTCTACGTTCTGGCTCCCGGGCTCGGCGCAGGAGAGCATCCCGCACAGATAGAGCCCCGTTTCGTGGTCCAGGTCCTTGTTCTGCTCAACCATCGCCAGGTTGTCGACATAGTGAAACCGCGGGTTCGAAGGCATGTCGCTGCTGGCGTGGTTAAACCGGCTGATCCGCTCCAGGACCTGATACTTCGACAGCGCCGGGTTGGAAGGCCGGTTGTCACGGTTCAACAGAGCAAACCGCGTGCCCGCCGTCGTACTGTTCCCGCAGCCCAGGTAATCATGATTGCCGATGACCATGAAGATCGGTGTTTCAGTTCGGGCGCGGTAGTCCTCGAGAACGGCGAAGAGCGTATCCAGCTCATCGGTACCGCCGCTGTTGGCGCCGTCCCCCAGATACAGAATCACATCAACACCCTTCCTGTGACCTTGGGCATCCTCGGTAAGCTTCTCCATCGCGACACGCAGCATGTCCTCAGCCAGGAAACCTTCAACGGCGGGCGGCCGAATCGCGACCTCGACCAGTCTGTCCGCGAACTTGCTGCGCTGGCTGAAATCCGAAAAGCCGTTCTGCGAGGTGATCTGGGAGTCGGCGAGAAGTCCGATCTTAAGAGGGAATCGCATCTGCTGGCTGTTTTTCTCGGCGGCACAGCCCACGGTGAAGCACGCCAGAAGGAGCCGGTACGAAAACCGGGGCATCTTTTGCTCCTCAACCTTGACGCACGGAACCGGTATCCCGCGGTCAATGAGGCCTCGTCGCCATCGGCACAACAGGCCAAACAGAGGGAGAATCCTTCGGCGGAGCGATATACTCTCTCTCCCCGCCATCACTGTCGGCCTTGTCCATCGCCTGTTCGCGGCCACCTCATACCCGAGGCCGACGACCACGACGCCTTATGATCGTCCGATCCGTCCGGAGTTTCAACTATTTTCCAGATAAAAAAGACGCGTTACACCTCGGCGGTCCTCAACCGTTCCCACGCGGGGAGCCCCGTGGCGAACAGATTGTCCTTGCCTTTTGCAGCCGGGCCGGTATGCTTGCGCCCGCGTAGATTCGAACCCAGCGCGTGCGGCCACCCGCCCGAAATCAGCTCTGGTGCTTGACAAAAGAGGCCTGTTGTTGAGCCGCGCGGCTGCCCCCAGGTGGGGTGCCGGCAGGGGGTGGTTCTTCAATTCAGGGGATCCATGCGCTGAAGACACAGCCACGACAAGGACCGAACATGAAAGTGCTGGTTATCAACGCGGGAAGCTCCTCGATCAAGTACCAGTTGTTCGACATGCCGGACCGGGTCGTTCTGGCGCGGGGCATGGTCGCGCGGATCGGCGAAGACCACGCCGAGTTGACGCATCACGATGGCCGCACGTCGCATGAATCGGCCGTGAACGCCGCCGACCACGAGCAGGCCATGGCCATCATCCTTCGCACCCTGGTCGATCCCGACGTCGGCGTCCTGACCGACGGCGCCGAGATCGGGGCGGTCGGACACCGCGTCGTCCACGGCGGTGAGGAGTTCACCGGCTCGGTCCTCATCGACGACCGCGTGATCGCATCGTTGGAGAAGTACGCCGACCTGGCCCCCCTGCACAACCCGCCCAACTTGGTGGGCATCCGCGCGTCCCGGCATACCCTGCCTCACGCCCGGCAGGTGGCCTGCTTCGATACGGCCTTTCACGCCACGATTCCGGAGGTGGCCTTTCTCTACGCCTTGCCCTACGAAATCTATGAGACGTACCGGGTGCGGCGGTATGGCTTTCACGGCACGAGTCACCGCTACGTCGCCCGGCGGGCCGCGACGCTGCTCGGTCGCGACAAGAACGATCTGAACCTGATCACCTGCCACCTGGGCAACGGCTGCTCCATCACCGCGGTCCGGGGAGGCCGCAGCGTCGATACCTCTATGGGACTGACCCCGCTCGAAGGCGTCGTCATGGGCACCCGCAGCGGCGATTTCGATCCGGCCATCCTCTTCTACCTGGCCGACAAGGGTTATGATCTCGACACCCTCAACGAGATGTGTAACAAGAAGAGCGGTCTGCTGGGCATTTCCGGGCAGAGCAACGACATGCGCAATCTCGAGGCCCTGGCCCAAAACGGCGACCGTCGGGCCCGGCTGGCCATCGACATCTTCTGCTATCGCATCAAGAAGTACATCGGCGCCTACGCCGCCGTGCTGGATACCCTCGACGCGGTGGTCTTCACCGGCGGTATCGGGGAAAACGCCGTCAACGTCCGCGAGCAGATCTGCACCGGCCTGACGCAGATCGGCGTGCAGGTCGACCCGGTCCGCAACCGCGCCGTCGTCGGCGGCGAGGAACGCATCAGCCCCGATGCCGCCCGCGTCGCGGTCTGGGTGATCTCCACCAACGAAGAGGCCGCCATCGCCGCCGACACGTACGAATTGGCCGCACGGAGCGAACCGTAAACCGCCACCGACCCGGGTTGGAAAGGGTATCGCATGCGACTCATCATTCAGCCGGATTACAAGCGGGTCAGCGCCTGGGCCGCTGCCTACGTGGCGCGGGCCCTCGACCGGTTCAAGCCGACCGCCGAGAGACCCTTCGTGCTGGGCCTGCCCACCGGGTCGTCGCCGCTGGGCATGTACCGTGAGCTGATCCGGCTCCACGAGGCGGGCCGCGTGGATTTCAGCCACGTGGTCACCTTCAACATGGACGAGTACGTCGGCTTGCCCGAGGACCACCCCCAGAGCTACCACGCCTTCATGTGGGATAACTTCTTCTCCCACATCAACATCAACCCGTCCAACGTCAACATCCTCGACGGCATGGCCGACGACATCGAGGCCGAGTGCGAACGCTATGAGAACAAGATCCGCGCCGCCGGTGGCATCGCTCTGTTCGTCGGCGGCATCGGACCCGATGGGCACATCGCGTTTAACGAGCCCGGCTCATCGCTGGCCAGCCGCACCCGCGTCAAGACGCTCACCGAGGACACCATCATCGCCAACAGCCGTTTCTTCGGCGGCGACGTGAACAAGGTCCCCCGCACGGCCCTGACGGTCGGCGTGGGCACGGTCATGGACGCCCGCGAGGTGCTTATCGTCGTCAGCGGCCACAACAAGGCCCGCGCCCTTATGGAGGCCGTCGAGCACGGCGTCAACCACATGTGGACGGTCTCGTGCCTGCAACTCCATCCGCACGGTATCCTCGTCTGCGACGACGCGGCCACGGTCGAGATGCGGGTCGGCACCGTGAACTACTTCAAGGACATCGAACGGGCCAACCTCGACCCGGCCGGCCTGCTCGATGAGTGTCGTCCAGGGGGATAGATACCGTTCTTCCAGGGCGACCTGCTGGGTAAGCGGGTCGCTCACATCCGGCTCACCGTTCCATCCGGGCGAAGTACGGCCCTGCGCGGCCGGCCGCGTGTCGACGCGCCGGGCCGAGCGCGATGCACGCGAACGCCAGGGGGTTCCTGGAGAAACCCGGTTTTCGGCAATAAGCGGGCTGGTCCACGCGACATGGTTCATGGCGCAGCCCCGTGGACCCTCGGAGGGGTTTCGCTTATAATGAAAGCGTGGTGGCACGGGCGTTAGGGTAACGGGACGTGTGTCCCCCAGTGTGGAGGTATCGGCATGAGCACGCGAAGGGTGATCCTGTGGGTCTGTCTGCTGGGTGTTTCGGCGGGCATGGCCGCGGCGGCGGAGAAGGTGACGATCTTCAACGACGAAAAGGGCTTCGAGCGTATCTTTAACGGGCAGGACCTGAGCGGCTGGGAGGGCGATGCGCGGCTCTGGTCGGTTGTGGACGGCGTGATCCGCGGACAGACCACGCCCGAGAAGCCCGCACGACACAACACATTCCTGGTGTGGCGGGACGGCACGCTCAAGGATTTCGTGCTCAAGATCAAGTTTCGCATCGAGAACGGCAACAGCGGCATCCAGTACCGAAGCAAGGAAATGCCGGACTACGTGATCGCCGGCTATCAGGCCGAGGTGGAGAACGCCCCGGGCAAGGTGGGTTTCCTGTACGATGAGCGCGGCCGGGGCTGGATGGTCAACGTGGGCGACATCATGGTCGTCGACGAGGAAGGTCACAAGAACGTCATCGGCAAGATCGGCGACGTGCAGGCGATGATCGCGGCGGGGTATTACAAGGGGAAGGACTGGAACGAATACACGATCATCTGCCGCGGCAACCACATCCTGCACTACCTCAACGGGTTCCAGACGATCGAGATGATCGACCAGGATCCCAAGGGCCGGTTGATGGAAGGCAAGCTGGCGCTGCAGATTCACGTCGGCCCGCCGATGGTCGTGGAGTTCAAGGACATCCGCGTCAAGCACCTGAAGGAGAGCTACGGCGACGCGGTGCTGCTGTTTAACGGCAAGGACTTTTCCGGCTGGACGTTCCCCATTCCCGGCAACAAAGAGGCGTGGGGCATCAAGGACGGCGTCTTGACCAACACGGGCCAGCCGGTGGGTTACATCCGCACCGAGAAGGACTACACCGATTACGTGTTGCGCCTGCAACTGCGGCACATGGGGCGGGGCAACAGCGGCGTGCTGCTGCGGATGACCGGCCCGGACAAGGTCTGGCCGCGCTCGATCGAGGCCCAGGGCCAGTTCCACAGC
>DSDH01000017.1 GCA_011055475.1 Phycisphaerales bacterium
CAGGACAAGATCGCCGGCCTGGATTTGGGGGCCGATGACTACATCACCAAACCCTTCAGCCTGGAGGAGCTGCTGGCACGGATCAGGGCCGTCCTGCGACGGACCGATCCGGCGCGGTCCGTAGGCCTGAAGTTCTCGCTGGGCCCTTTGGAGGTGGACATGGGGGCGTTGCGGGCCTGGCGGGATGGACAGGAGATCGTGCTCAGCAAACGCCAGGCGCGGATGCTGCAGGTATTCGCGGCCCATCCCAACCGGGTGATCAGCCGCGAGGAGCTTTACGAACGCGCCTGGGGCGAGCCGCTTGGCGAGATCGAGACCCGCACCGTGGACATGCACATCGCCAAGCTGCGGGCCCTGATCGAGCCCGTCCCCGCCGAGCCGACGCTCATCAAGACGGTCCGCGGCGCCGGCTACATGTACGAGACATCCGTGGTGAACGGGCAGGGCTGAAGGTGTATCGACGTCTGGTGGCCATCACGGTCGTGATTCTGGCGGGGCTGGTCGGCCTGTGCCTGCTGGGGCTGCATTCGCTGAGCCTGCACGCCGAAGGCCTGCGAGGGCGTCGGCTGGCCGAGTTCGCGGCCGTCGCCGAGCAGATCCGCGCGGACGTGAAACGCAAGCTCGATGACTTCGTGCGAACCGAGCAGGCCCGGCCGTATACCGATTATCAGTATTACTACGTGCCGATGGCGGCCAATGAGGAGGCGGCTCTGGTGCGCAGCCCCATCGGAGACCGGCTCGACAACGGCCTGGCCTATGGCTACTTTCGGATCGATCCGGACGGCACGATCATCACGCCTTACGTTCCCCTTGACGCCCCGGACATCGCCGATCCGGAGGTCCGGCGGTACATCCAGGACGATCTGCAGCGACGATTGCGCGAGACCTTGCGGGGCAGCGACACCTTCGCCTTCGCGCCGATGCGTCCTGCGCCTCCCGTCAGCACAGACCCGACAGACCTGTACGAACGGGCTCGGCCGCGGCCCGCCACGCCCGGCCTTGACGCCCAACCGCCCGCTGAGGCCCCCACGGCCTCCAAGGCCGCCCCCAAGGGCTCCTCTCGTGCCGAGTATCGCATCGGAAGCCTCGAAGAGACCCAACAGGTTCAGGTCGTGCGTCAGGATCGGCGGATGTTCGAGCAGAACGTCATGAACCGGGCGACGCGCGGGGATTTTCCGGGCGGGCTGATGTCCCAGGGCGGGATGGGTGATGAACAGACGGCCGCCCAGCGACCGTCCTCCTATCGGTACGATGAGGGCGTGACGATGGGCCGAGATCCCGCAGGCCGGGCAGTCGGCGGTTCGGCCCAAGGCACTGTGGACCAGCGGGGACGAGCGGCCTTGCCGGGCCGGCAGACCCAGCCGGTGCAGGCCGAGTACGAGACCGGGGGGCTGCCGCCCCAGCAGGCCCGGCCCGCCGGGCCGCAACGCGAGGTAGCGGAGAGGCCGGGCGAGCCCAGCGCGACGGTCTCCGTCCGCATCGAACCCTTTGTCCCGGTCAGCGTGCCGCCGGCCGACGCCGCCCCGTTTGGATACGATGTGTACCTCGTGCGACACGTGCAGATCGAGCAGGACCACTTCGTCCAGGGCTTTCGGCTCAACCAGGAGCACCTCCTGGCCGAGGTCCGCGACAGCGCCGACCGCCTCGTGCGGGCGGGCATGGACTATCGCATCGCCGCCGATGAGGCGGCCTTGGATGGGCACGTCACGCACACGGCGATTCTGGACTTCGGGTTCGGCTCGCTGGCGCTGGGCCTGCTGGAGCTCGACCCCGGCCGGCTCGGTCGGGAGCTGGCCGCCCTGCGCCACGGTTATCTGGGTGTGATGGCCCTGGTGTCCACGGCGACGCTGCTGGCTTTGGGGGCGTTATGGCACAACGTTCGGGCCCAAGTCGTGCTGGCCCGCAAGAAGGACGACTTCATCTCGGCCGTCTCGCACGAGCTGCGCACGCCGCTGACCAGCATCCGCATGTACACCGAGATGCTCGAAAAGGGCTGGGTGCGCACCGAGGACAAGCGCGACGAATACTACGGCCACATGCGCCACGAGACCGAGCGTCTCAGCCGGCTGATCGAAAACGTGCTGGATTTCTCGCGGATTCAGCGGGGCCGCAAGCAGTACCGCTTCCGCCTGGGCGATGTCAACGCGTGCATCCGGCAGGCGGTCACGATGATGCAGCCGTGCGCCCGACAGGCCGGCTTCGAGATTGCCGCCGACCTGGCCGAGGTGCCGTCCTTCTCGTTCGATCCGGATGCGGTGGTGCAGATCGTCGTCAACCTGCTCGACAACGCGATCAAGTACGCCCGCCAGGCCGCCGACCGCACGCTGCACGTCCGCAGCCGCTACGAGGGTCCGTGGGTGACGATCGAGATCGAGGACCACGGCCCCGGCATCCCCCGGCGACAGCGTGGCCGGGTGTTCGACGCGTTCTACCGCGTGGGCGATGAGGCCTGCCGCGAAACGACCGGTACCGGTCTGGGCCTGGCCCTGGTCAAACGCTTCGCCCAGGCCCACGGTGGCTCGGTCCAGATCCTCGCCGCCCGCCCTCGCGGCGCGGTCCTCCGCGTCCGCCTGGCCGCCCGACAACCCGCCTGATCCATCCCCCATCGGGCCGTCGGAGGCTGCCTGAGGCGTGTGCCGATGCCGCACAGGGTGCCGGGTGAAATCCGGCCCCATCGTGCTGGTCATTCCGCTCAGCGATTGTTATCATGAATATCGCGATATCTGCGAGGCGTCGCTATGAGAGCATCCATCCGGTCACGACGCTTTGCGCTCGCCTTGGCCACGTCGTATTTCGACGGCCACACGATGCAACCCCCAAGATACGAGGGGTGGCAGCCACTGAGTCCCGGCGCCTCCGGCCTTTCGCGAGCATGGGTATGTGATGCCCTGCCGCACAGCATCAGTTAGGCTTTACACGTTCTTTCGGCTCCATCCGGTGTAACACAAGTCTAACACAGGGCCAATCGGGACCTTGCGCGGGGGCCGTATCCAGTTATAGAGGCAAACCTTCGCAAGGAAAGGATCGAGCCATGAACGAGTGGATACGCATAGTGGCTCTCGTGGTTGGCTGGGTGTACTTCGTCTATTACCTGTGGGATCGGTGGACCCACCTGCCTCAGAATTGGGACAAGAGTCTGTAGGGGGCTTCGGTTTTCGTTTGAAGGCGCGCTAGCTTTCGATATCCTTGACGATGCCCGTAATCAGGCGTGCACACGCGGCGGGATTGGTTTGCAGCACGAAATGCGGACCCTCGACCTCCTCCAGCGTGAATCGCTTGAAATGACGCTCGAACCAGCGAGCCGCCCGGAGGGGCACGAAATGGTCCTGGCGGCCCCGCAGATAGCAGCACGGCACCTCGAAGGGCGTCTCCGTGGAGAAGCGCGTGGTTGAGACCAGCCTGAGCCGGTGCGTCAGCATCGCCGAGGGGACCTCTTGGACCGCGGCGCGCAGCAGTGTGAGCTGTTCTCTGCTCACTGGCGCCCCGAAGCAGACCCCTCGCAGAAGAAACTTCGGCGTCCACCGAATAAGCCAACCCACGTTCGGTACGAGCAGGGCAAGCCGCAGCAGCCACCGGCGGGGCGGTTCGGCGAAGGACCCGCAGAAGACAACCGCCTCAATCGACGGGGTCCCCCACGCCAGAAGGGTAAGTGCCACCAATCCGGAAAACGACTCCGCCAGGAGAACAATGCGCCCCTTGGGGAGTTGACTGGCGACGAACCGAGCGCACGCTGCGATGGACAGTCGCTCATTGGGCGGATAGGCAATGACTTGCGTGGGAACCTGGCCGGATAATGTGGATGCCAATGGCTCAAACAGCCGGCCCGTGCCATGCAGCCCGGGCAGCAATACGACCGTGATGTCTCGATCCGTGCTCACGCGGCGGTGCTCTTCCAGAGCCGTGGGGTACACGGTCCCGACGCTTGCCTTCAGGGCCGGTTCGGTTCCTTTACGAACCCCTGTGAAACCTACCTGCGGGCTCGGCGATCCAGCTCGCCGGCGGCCGCTCGGCGTCGGGCCTCCTGGGCCATCTCCCGGGGCACCGGCTTCTTGCCCAACGGCGCGAAGCTCACGCCGGCCAGCTTGAAATGCGCCAGCCCGAAGAAGATCGGAAGCACCAGAAAGAACGCCAGGAAGCACGTAATCCCGGCAAGAACGTGCCCGATCGCCAGCCACAGGCCCGCCAGAACCACCCACAGCACGTTGGCCAGCCCGGTCCCCGTTCGCCGTCGTTCGCCCAGCAGCCGCACGTCGACCAGCTCCTTGCCGAAGGGAAATGCCGCAAACCGGGCGATCCGAAACGCCGCGATCCCGAACGGAATCCCCACGATGGTGCAGCACAGCAGCGCCCCCAGCAGCACCCACCCCAGCCACGCGAAAAACCCGCCCCCGAAGATGAACCACAACAGATTCCCGGCGAATTCCATACAACCACCCCTTCATCGCGTTAGACGCGACCGTCCCGCCGGGCTGGCCCCCGCTCAGCGACCGGAGGCCCCGTCAGCCCGTCAGATACCACACCAGTACGTTCAAGCCCACGCCGACGGCGATCATGAACAGGCTGATCGTGATAAACAGGACGACCACCTCGCGGATGAACCGCTTCCAGAACAGCACCCGCAGCTTGGTGGCCTTGTAGATGATCGCGATGGACAGCAGCAGGGGGAACATCCACAACAGCGACTGCGGATTGGTGTGCACCTCCAACGGCGCGATAAACCCGGCCAGCAGCGAGGGCTCAGGCATGCTCATCCTCCTCGGTTCCGATGACCTCGCCGCGGCCCTGGTAGGCCATGTACACCGCGCTGAGGATGCACAACAGGTTCAGCATGCCCGCGATGCTCGTGTAGATCTGTCCCACGTCGGCGGCCCGCCCGTAAACGGCGTATTGTCCCGACCGCGTCACGTTCGCCAACACGCCCACCAACGGCGAGGCCATGATCTGTGCGATGTACCAGGGCCTGGCGTTGACCGGGTCGATCACCCCGATCGAGCCGACGTACAGCCCCGTTGCAAACGTCAAGGCGATCGTCACAAAGATGATGATCGCCCGCCGCCGCTCGCCGATCAGAAAATGCCCCGCCCCCGGGATGGCCCAGGCCAACAGCCCCACGGTGACCATGAAAAAGGCGTTTTCCGTCGGCGACCGCGGCTTCATGCTCCGGCCCCCGCGTTTGCATCGTCGGCATCCCTCTTCTCGGAGGCTTCGTCCGATTCCGCAGTCTCCTCGACGAACGACTCCTCCACGGCCGGCTTGAGCTCCATCCGCTTGGCGATATTCTCCGGCGTGAAGTGCACCACCGCCAGGGCGTTGGCCGTCTGTGCGTCGAGCTCCAGCGCGGTCAGTCCCTTGGCCAGCACGTAGCCCTGTCGGGTGACGGGCCGGCGGCTGACCTCCTTGACCACGTAGGTCGACCAGGACGCCGGGAACGAGAGAACCTCCTTGAGGTTCTCGGCCCTGTTGCGGTTGGGCCCCAGCAGTTCGACCAACCGGTCGAGCAACTCGTTGGTCCGTCGCATCTCGGCGACCCACGGGGCCGCTCTCGCATCACTCTCGGCCAACGTCGCGGCCGCCTCGATATCGGCCGGCGTCCGCCGTTCACGATCCCGCAATGAGTCGATGCGGAGAGGCGGCTTGGCCGGGTTGTCGCCCTCGGCCTTGGCGTACTTCTCATTATACGCCTTGATCGCCGCGTCCCAGTCGCCGTCCTGGATCATGCCGACGAATTCCTCGGCCCGCTGCGTGGTGAGCGGGGTGGCCTTGATCCGCTTGACGTCCTCGATCAGGCGGTCCTTCAGGCGAAAGACGTCGTTCCCGGTCGGCGAGTCGTTGAGCACCACGCCGCGCGTGCTGTACTCCACGTCAATGCCCGCGGGCACCTCGGCCGGCTTGACCGCCACGATCCGCACGATCGCGGTCATCTGCGTGTTCTCCGTAAAGCGATCCTTGAGCGGGCCGATGTTCGCCCAAGGCACCGGCGGCGAGCCCTCAAACCGATCCAAATGCGTCTCGGCCAACGGCTCAACGGCGAACACCAGCTTGGCCAGCCGAACCGGCATGCGGGCTTGCCCCTGCAGGCTCAATTGGCTCAATGTCGCGTCGGCCGCCAGATCGGTCGAGCTCAGGAGCCCCGTCTTTCCAGTGTGCATCTCGACACCGTGCGCGGCCCCCACCTGCTGCGCGATCACCCCATAGTCCGCCGCCCGCTTGGCCAGCTCCTCGGCCGTGACCGTCTGCGGGTCGAGCCCCACGAACGGCGCCTCGGCCTGCGTGCGGGCCTCGTTAATAATCATGTCCGCCGTGCGGTTGGCCTTGCGGCGATGCAGGATCGTCTCGATCTGCGAGGCCACCTCCGGATAGCTCTTGATCCGCGTGGTGGCGGCATCCGGATCGTTCGGATCGGCCGGAAGCGTCTCCTGGAAGATGTGTCGGTATTCCTCGGCGTTCTTGTTGTTCTGGTAGAAGGCCTCCATCTCCTCCGGACCGGGCGGCGCGACCACGGCGCGGACGTCGGCGTGGCGAACGAGCAGGTACTCCAATTGCACCCGAGCGGGCAGCTTGTAGCCCAGCCCGTGGGGGTTCTCCGGCGTGGGCCGGCCCGGCAGCACGTCTTTGAAGGTGTTTAATTGATCTTGCAGTTCCTTTTCGGTCGGTTCTTCGACCTGATCCAGAAAGTGGTCGGCCTCGAACGCGACAAAGGCGGCGCTGATCCGCTCGCCGGCGACCTCGACCATCGCCTGACCCTTGCGGGCCACGTGGGCCTGGATTTGAGCGACCGTCACATCCTCCCCGACCGTCACCATCCGGGCGTAATTGAGCACCGCCAGCAATCGTGCAAACGTGTCCAGGATGCGATCCTCGGGGAGGCGATCGCGCTCGATCATCAGGCGAACCAGTTGGTCGGCGGTCACACCCGGTTGCCCCTCGGGTCCGGGATACAGTTGCGGCACCAGCACCTTCAGCGTCTGAGTCGCCTCGGCCCGCGAGACCACGCATCCGGCCTGAGCCGCCTCGGCCGTCAGCAGAATCCAGGCCCGGGGCCCAAGCCCGGTCTCCGTGGTGAACGCCTGATCCAACTGCTCACTGCTCAGCGGCACTTGCCCGCGCATCCGCGCCATCTGCAACTGTTCATACAAGTCCGCCGCGTCGGCCGCGTCACCGAACAAAAGGTGCCCCAGCATCAGGGCGCACAGATCCGGTCCCAGCGCCGAGCGCTTGACGCCCAGGAACAGGGGCATCTGTAACCGCTGCAGGATCAGAAGGTCCTGTTCGGCGGTCTGTATGTCACGCGGCGTGATCTTTCCGCCGCGATACGTCCAGATCGGTTTGGTCCCCGAATCGCCCAACTGCATCAGCAGCGTTTGCAGCGCATAGCCTCCCACGAACGAGACCATGATGAAGATCACGACGAAGGCCATGAGCTTGCGGTTGTTCTTGCGCATCCATTTAACGATGTTCATTCTCTCGGTTCCTTTCCGGAAGGACACCCACTGCACCCGGCGAAACCGACACAGTATAGGTCGCCGTCGGACCATTGCAAGGAAAATGCGCCTGCCCTACAATCCATCCGAAACCATCCTGTCAAGTGCGGAGAGGTGTCACAGAATGCCGTCATGCATCGAGCCCTCATCGTCCCGGCGCTGCGCCGCCTGCGTGACCACGGCCAAGGGGCCGGCGGCCATCGCGACGATCGAATTGCATGGCCGCGATGCGCCGGCCGTCCTCGATGCGGTCTTTCGATCCACCTCGGGTCGGGCGGGCCCGACCCCGCCCGGTCAGGTCGCCGTCGGCTGGATCATCGACGGTTCCCAACGCGTGGACCAGGTGGTCCTGGCCTGCGAGGACCCCGACCGGTGGGCGATTCACTGCCATGGCAGTCCGCTGCTTGTCGAGCGGATCGTGGGCCTTCTGATCCGCTGGGGAGTGCGCATCGTACCTTTCGAGGTCGCCCTGGCCGAGCGATTTGCCGCCGAGGGCCTGGACCCGATCGGCATCGAGGCCCGCTTGGCGCAGGCCCGTGCGGTGACCCTTGACGGGGTTCGGCGGATCGCGAGTCAACCGACGTCGGGGCTGGGCGCCTGGGCCCGTGGCCTCGTGAGCAGCCTGGACGAAATCGAGCTTGATGATTTGCGCCGCTGCTGTCGCGAGGTGCTCGCCCGGAGCCGCGTGGCCGCCTGGATGCTCCGACCGTGTATCGTCGCGATTATCGGACCCCCCAACAGCGGCAAGAGCACCCTCCTCAACGCCCTGGCGGGCCGGACGCTGGCCCTTGTTGCCGATTACCCCGGAACCACCCGCGACTACGTCACCGCCACGTGTCACCTGGGGTCGCTGGTCCTGGAACTCACCGACACCGCCGGCCTGGAGGTCCCGTCGCCATCCGCCAACGAACCGGATCAGGCGGCCCAGGAGCATACCCGGCGTGTCATCGAGCGCGCGGACCTGCTGGTATGGGTCGCCGATGCCGCCGCCCAGGGGCCGGCCCCCATCCGTCCGCCTGCAGCGGAGGCGCCCGCGATCTTGGTCTGGAACAAGACCGATCTTGTGCCCGCACCCGCGGGGGCGCCCAAAGCATCCGGCTGGGCCGAGACGGTGGGCCTCAGCGCCCTGACCGGGCAAGGCCTGGACCGACTCGCCGAGGCGATCCGGCGGATCACAACCGGCCCGGCCATCCCGTCGGATGCACCTGTTGTTTTTACCGATCGTCAGCGGCACCTGGTCGAGCAGCTCGCCGTCGCTCCGAGTCGCGCTGTGGCCCGCGATCTGCTCAAGACCTTGCTCGAAGGGCCGCTCGGGGGCGACGCAGACCGGTGCGACCCCGGCCCGAACCCCTCGGCTGGGCGGTTGTAAAACGACCCGCCACGCATATAATCGACGCGCCGTCCCACCGAGGGGAACCAGGCGCCGGATGCGTCCCGCAGGCGGCCACCAGGTGGGCCGACCGCGATCACAGCCGACACGGCGGAACCAACGATGACCCAGACGAACCAAAAACTGACCCCGGCGATGCAGCAGTTTCACCGGTTCAAGCAGAAGTACCCCGATGCGATTCTCTTTTTCCGGATGGGAGACTTTTACGAGACGTTTTATGAGGATGCTCGGATCTGCTCGCAGGTGCTGGGGCTGGCCCTGACCAGCCGCAGCAAAGGCGATGCGGCCATCCCCCTGGCCGGCGTGCCCTATCACGCGGTGGACAACTACCTCAAGAAGATGCTCCAGGCCGGCTACAAGGTGGCCGTCTGTGAGCAGGTCGAGGACCCCAAGCAGGCCAAGGGCGTCGTCAAGCGGGACGTGGTCCGCATCGTCACCCCCGGCACGCTCACCGATGAGATGCTGCTGGACGACCGCGAGGACAACTTCCTGGCGGCCGTCGTCACCGGGCCCCGTCAAAACGCCATGGCCTGGGTGGATATCAGCACGGGCCATTTCTTCGTCCAGGAGGTCCATCCCAAGCACGTCATTGACGAACTGCTGCGTCTGGCCCCGAAGGAGGTCCTCCTGCCCGAGGCGGGCCGCGAGTTGTTCGCCGCCGAGAGCCGCCGCTGGGCCGAGCAGGTCCGCACGCTCACCGGCGCCCTGGTGACCGAGCGGCCCGGCTGGTATTTCGACCCGCACACCGCCCGCAGCCGCCTGCTGCGGCATTTCGGCACGGCCACGCTCGAGGGTTTCGGCATCGGCGACGACGATCCCGGCATCGCCGCGGCCGGGGCGGTCCTCGAATACCTGGATGAAACGCAGAAGACCGCGCTTGGCCACGTCCGCACGATCCAGAAGGTCGAGCGGTCGCAATTCCTGCAGATCGACCCGGCCAGCCTCCGCTCGCTCGAGGTCCTGCGGACGATCCGCACCGAGAGCACCCGCGGCACGCTCGTCGAATGCCTGGATCAGACGCTCACGCCCATGGGCGCCCGCATGTTGCGTCGCTGGCTGTGCATGCCGCTGCGGGACGTGGGAGCGATTGAGCTGCGGCAGGACGCCGTCGCCGAATTGGCGGGCGACGAGCGGCGGTGCAACCGGCTGCGGGAATTGTTGCAGTCCGTCGCCGACCTGGAGCGGATCGCCGCGCGGATCAGCACCCTCCGCGCCGGACCCAAGGACCTGGTATGCCTGGGCGCGACGTTGCGACGGGCCCCCGAACTGCGCGGGGCCCTGAGCGAGTGTAGCGCGGATCGGCTCATGGACCTGTGCCGTCGGTGCGATGGGATGGACGACCTGGCCGATCTGCTCGAGCGGGCGATCGACCCGGAGGGCCCTAACCGACTGACCGATGGCGGCGTGATCCGGTCCGGCTTCGATCCGGAGCTGGACCGCCTGCGGGGCATCGGCCGTGATGGTCGCGACTGGCTGGCCGCCTTCCAGCAGAAACAGATCGAAACCACCGGAATCGCCAACCTCAAGGTCGGCTACAACAAGGTTTTCGGCTACTATATCGAGGTGCCCCGCTCGCAATCCGACACCGTGCCCGCCCACTACGTCCGCAAGCAGACCATCAAGAACGCCGAGCGCTACATCACCGACGAGTTAAAGATCTACGAAACCGACGTGCTCGGGGCCCGCGAACGGGCCCTGGCCCTGGAGCAGCAACTCTTCGAGCAGGTCCGCGGCCAAGCCGCCGAATACGTTGCTCGCATCCAGGCCCTGGCCGATGTGATCGCCACGCTGGATTGCCTGGCCTGCTTCGCGTACACCGCCCGCCGCCGTCGCTACACGCGGCCGCGGGTCACCGAGGACCGCACGCTGATCATCCGGGGCGGCTGTCACCCGGTCCTGGCCGAGGCGATGGGCTCGGAGTTCGTGCCCAACGACCTCGAAATCGGCGGCGAGCACGGGGACGTGATGATCCTGACCGGGCCCAACATGGCCGGCAAGAGCACCTTTATCCGCCAGGTGGCGCTGCTGGTGCTCATGGCCCAGGCCGGCTCGTTCATCCCCGCCGAGGAGGCCCACGTCGGCCTGGTCGACCGCATCTTCACCCGCGTCGGCGCGGCGGATGAACTGCTGCGGGGCCAGTCCACCTTCATGGTGGAAATGACCGAGGCCGCCAACATCGTCAACAACGCCACGGACCGCTCGCTGGTGGTCCTCGACGAGGTGGGCCGCGGTACGAGCACCTACGATGGGTTGAGCCTGGCCTGGGCCATCACCGAGCACGTCGCCAACCACGTCCGCTGCCGCACGCTGTTCGCCACGCATTATCACCAGCTCACCGAGCTGGGCCAGTTGCTGGTCAACGTGCGGAACTACAACGTCGCCGTTCGCGAATGGCAGGGCTCGGTCGTGTTCCTGCACAAGATCGTGCCCGGCGGCACGGACAAGTCCTATGGCATCCACGTCGCCCGGCTGGCGGGCCTGCCCCGCGAGCTCACCCGACGCGCCCAGGAGGTGCTGGAGGACCTGGAGAGCACCTTCGTCCGCGAGGCCGCCGGCGACCGGCTGGCCCGCGAACGCACCGCGCCGGATACGCTTTTCGTCGAACAGCACAAGTCCGTCCTCGACCGCCTGGCCTCCGTCGACGTTAACCAGCTCACCCCCATCGAGGCCATCAACCTGCTCAACGAAATCCGGCAGCAGCTTTCAAATCCGCAGACAAGGAGCTGATTTTTGGCCCTGGCACCTATAGCTGGCCTGTGGTATTGTGGTGCATTGTGGTCCGGACAGGATGCCGCGGCCGGGTTGCAGGCACATTGGAGCGTGCGCCGAGCAGGGGAACACGTCCACTGCCGATCAACCAACCTGATGCGACGTTGGAACCGGCACCTGTCCGAAAACTATGGTTTCCGTCCACCAGAGTGCTGAGGACGTAGAACGGCATGGGCACACGGCTGCATAACGGCATCGCCAACAAACTCCGTGCGACAGATCAGCCGATTCATGACTGGTACAGGTTTGTGCTGTCATTTCCGCCACATCTGGTACGGGATTTCCTGGACCGATTCGGCGTGGGGCCCGGCCACATGGTCCTGGATCCCTTCTGTGGGACGGGGACCACCATCGTGGAATGCAAGAAGATGGGAATCCCCAGTCGCGGCATTGAGGCGGTTCCGATGTCGCACTTCGCGTGTTCCGTGAAGACCGAGTGGACCGTCGATCCGGATGCGCTGCGTACGGAGGCACAGGCGATTCATGACCGTGCGCTGCGGCGGCTGGAGTCGGAGGGCCTGTCGGATGTGCCTCTGGAGTTGCGGCTTTCGTCAGAGCTGAAGCCGCTGCGAACGTTGCCCGCCGAGAAGATGCGCCTGATCCTGAAGAACTCCATCAGTCCACTGCCCCTGCACAAGGCCCTGTTGCTTCATGAGGAAATTGAACAGTCCCGCTCGCAGGCTGTGGGGCACCTGAAGCTGGCCTTCGCCAAGGCGGTGGTGGAATCGGCCAGCAATCTCCATTTCGGCCCGGAGGTGGGGGTCAGAAAACCCAAGCGGGATGCACCGATGCTCGACCCGTGGCTTCGGCAGGTGCGGCGGATGGCTGAGGACCTTCAGGACCATGTGGCCCAAGCGGCCGTCCCGGCGACAGTGGTGTTCGGCGATGCCCGAAGGCCCAGCGCGTACGTGGCCCCGGCGTCGGTGGACTTCGTGTTCACGTCGCCGCCGTACCCGAACGAGAAGGATTACACCCGAACCACGCGCCTGGAATCGGTGCTCCTGGGATTTCTGGCGGACATGAAGCAACTGCGTGACCTGAAGAAGGGCTTGTTGCGATCCAACACGCGGAACGTGTACAAGGAAGACGACGACGATCAACATATCGCGGAGTACAACAAGGTCGTCGATATCGCCGAGCGGATCGAGCGACGTCGCATCGAAATGGGGAAAACGTCGGGGTTTGAGCGGCTTTACGCCCGTGTGACGAAGTTGTATTTCGGCGGAATGTACCGGCATTTGGCGGATCTGCGCCGCGTGCTCAAGCCCGGGGCCGTCCTGGCCTACGTGGTCGGCGATCAGGCATCGTATCTGCGGATCATGATTCGAACGGGCCACCTGCTTGCCGAGATCGCCGAATCGCTCGGTTACACGCCCTTGGGGATTGACCTGTTTCGGACGCGTCTGGCGACGGCCACGAAAGAGCAACTCAACGAGGAGGTGGTCCTGTTGCGATGGGATGGATGAATCCAGGAGATCGGAATGGCGGGCAAGAACCGATATGAACGGCTGATCGAGGCGATCTTCTTCCATCATTACGAGCCGGGGTGCACGCGGTTCACGTTCGAGCGGGAGGAGCTCGAACGCTTTGCGGCGGAGTTGAACATCCGTTTGCCCAAGAACCTGGGCGACGTGGTATACACGTTTCGGTACCGTAGCGAGTTACCCGTACGAGTCAGCGAGACGTGTCTGAAAGGCATGACGTGGTATATCTTTCCTGCGGGAAAGGGCCGATATCGCTTTGAGATGCAGCCGGAGGTTGATTTGCAGCCCAACCCGAACTACGGCAAGATCAAATTGCCTGATGCCACGCCGGGAATCATCGCCAGCTATGCCCTCTCCGATGAGCAGGCCCTCCTGGCGAAACTTCGGTACAACCGACTGCTCGATATCTTCACGCGGATTACGTGCTACTCGCTGCAGAATCATCTTCGCACGGCGGTGGTCGATATGGGACAGGTCGAGACCGATGAACTGTACGTCGGAATGGACCGATCGGGAACCCAGTACATCCTGCCGGTTCAGGCCAAGGGTGGCCGGGACAAACTGAACATCGTGCAAATTCTGCAGGATATGGCCATGTGTGCCCAGAAGTTCCCGAACCTCGTCTGTCGGCCTATCGCGGCCCAGTTCATTCGGGATGATTCGATCGCGATGTTCGAGTTCGCAGACACCGAAGAGGGGGTCCGGGTCGTGTGCGAGCGGCATTACAGGCTCGTACCGCCCGATGAGATTTCGCCGGAAGAACTGGGGCGATACAAGCAGATGCGGGACGAATGACGAACGCCCGGTCCAAGCCACGTCTGGAACGGCTCGAACCCGGTCGTCACACCTTAACTCCGGGGGGAGCCTGGCTCTGCTGCTGAACCCATGCGGAATCTGTGATCCGTCGAGAACCATGCGCTAGAATTTCGAGGGGGCGCGGGTCAAACGCGGCAAGCGCATGGCCGAGCCCCGGCCCACGGCCGGATCGTTGCTGTTCGAGCAGGGGGCTTTTCGTTAGACCTCGGGCGGGGCCAGCGGGCCGGTCTCATCGGGCCCCTCGGCCACGGTTGTCAGTTGGTCGCGCCGCCGCAGCAGGTCCCAACCCCCGCACGCCAACCCCAACACGCCGATGACGACCAGACCGACCACACGGATAAACGCCGACATCAGCACGCCCCGCGCCATACCGAGGCCCATCTGCTCGCTCAAAAAGCCCCAGGCGATCTCCTGCACACCCAGGTTGCCGGGCGTCAGCATCACGAAAAAGCTCAGCTTGAACAGCGTATAGAACACCGCCAGCGCCGGCAGCGGCACCTCCACCCCGAACGCCCGGAAATACAGGTCGAACAGCCACACCGTGCGGGCGAACACCAGCAGCCCCAGCCCGAAGATCTTCAACAGGTACACCGGGTCGTGCAGGTTGGCCACCGTGATCCGCAGAACCTCGGACAGGCGGCCGTGGACCCAATCCAGCCGCGAGCGGCGAAAGTGCAGCCCTCGCAAAAGGCGCTCGGCCGCCAGCGGCGCGACGATCACCATCACCGCCAACACGGCGATCGCGCTCCACGCCCGCACCGTGCCGATCCGGAAGCCCGGCTCAAACAGCAGGATCACCGCGACCGCGACGAGCAGGTTCATGCACGTATCCAGCCACAGCATCGAGGCGAAGCCGCCGATGTACCGCGTGTAGGACACGCCGAAGTCGCGCTTGAGCCGAACGCTGCGGTAGACGTTGCCGGCCTGGCTGAGCATGATGTTCAAGAACCGGCCCAGGATGAACAGCCGCAGCCAGGGCCACATGGGCAGCCGCACCCCGCTGCACTTCTCCATGACGATGCGAAACCGCCAGCCCTGCAGGCCGTAATAGACCAGTTGCAGCAGCAAAATCCCCGCCAGCACGCCAGGCCGCAGCGAAAACGCCACCTCCAGCGTGTCCCGATTTCGGATGAAGAACCACGCCAGGTAGCCCAGACAGACCGCCATCAGACCCCATCGCGCGGCCTGGGCCCAGCGGTGACGCGGCGAGCGGACCGGCTTGGCGACCGCGCTCATCGCTCCTCCGCCGGATCGCCCATCGCCTCATCCG
>DSDH01000651.1 GCA_011055475.1 Phycisphaerales bacterium
CTGGGGGCGGCCAACCCGTGGGACGTGGCGTGTACCGCGGATGGCAAGACCCTCTGCGTGGCGCTGGCCGGCACCCACCAGGTGGCGGTGATCGACCGAGCAGGCCTGCATGAGCGGCTGGAACAGGCCGCTCAGGGCCGGCGCGTCACCGATGTGACCGCCTCGGCCGAGGACGTGCCGAACGACCTGGCGTTTCTGGTGGGCCTGCGAAAGCGGATGGACCTGACGGGCAACGGCCCCCGCGGCCTGGCGGTCATCGGCCGAACCGTCTATGCCGCCGAGTACTTCAGCGATACACTGGGCGTGGCCGACCTGGACTCCAAGGTCTATCGCAACGCGCGATCCATCGCCTTGGGCCCCAAACACGAACCGACTGCCGAGCGCCAGGGCGAGATGTTCTTCCACGATGCCCGCCTGTGCTTCCAGATGTGGCAGAGCTGTTCGAGCTGTCACCCCGCCGACGGACGCGCGGACGGTCTGAACTGGGACCTGCTCAACGACGGCCTGGGTAACCCCAAGAACACCAAGAGCATGTTGCTGGCCCACCAGACGCCCCCGGCGATGGTCAGCGGCGTCCGGCCGGACGCCGAGGCCGCCGTCCGTTCGGGCATCAAGCATATCCAGTTCGCGGTGCGGCCCGAGGAGGACGCCCAGGCGATCGATGCGTACCTCCAGGCGCTGCGGCCGGTGCCCAGTCCCCACCTTGTAGACGGCAAACTGAGCCCCGCGGCCCAACGCGGCGAGAAGGTTTTCGAGACCGCCGGCTGTGCCCATTGCCATCCGGCCCCCCTGTACACGAATCTCAAGAAGTACGACGTGGGCCTCGGCACGGGACGCGAGGCGGGCATGGAGTTCGACACGCCCACGCTGGTGGAGGTCTGGCGGACGGCGCCCTACCTGCACGATGGCCGGGCGGTCACGATTGAAGAGGTGCTCACGACATTCAACAAGGACGACAAGCACGGCAAGACGTCGGAGCTGACGAACGAGGAGGTCGCCGACCTGACGGCTTACATCTTGTCACTGTGAGGTCCCCCGCAGCGGCGGCGACGGAAGGATCAGACATCGCCGGGCGGCCCCTTGGACAGAACCAGAAAGAACGTGGTGCCCTCGCCTGAGGACTCGGCCCAGATGCGTCCGCCGTGGCGTTCGACGACCTCGCGCGCCATGCTCAGGCCCAAGCCGGTGCCATCCCGCACCGCCTGTCGGGCATTGCTGGCGCGGTAGAACTCCTCGAACACCTTCTCCAGCTCATCGGGAGGGATGCCGATGCCCGTGTCGCGGACCTCGATCCGCACCTGCGGGCCCTCATCCATGGCCCGCAGGACAACCGAACCACCGCTGGGCGTGTACTTGATCGCATTCGTCAGCAGGTTGGTCACCGTGTCTTCCAGCAGCACCTGGCTGCCGCAGATCTGGTCGATGGCCGGGTCGATCTCGTAGGTGGCGCTAATCCCCTTGGCCGCCGCTCGGTCCTCGATGGCCGAGAAGCTGTCGTACAGCAGGCTCTTCAGCGAAAAGCAGGTCTGGTCGATCCGCCCGGTCATCCGCATGCGGGTCAGCTTCAGCAGCGCCGCGATGAACATCATGCACTTGGCCGCGCGATGATTGGCCCGCTCGACGAATTCACGCTGCCGGTCGTTCAGCGAGCCCAGCATCTCCGAATCCACCACGTCCAGACAGCTTTTGATCGCCGCCAGGTGGCTCTTGATATCGTGCGTCACCCGCAAGACGTACTCATTCTTGATCCGATCCTTCTGCTCCAACTGCTCGTTCGCGTTGCGGTATCGGGCCTGCTGCTTGCGCAACTGGGTCATGATGGAGGTGGTCATGTACACGACGAGGTACAGCGTGGTGACAAACACCAGGTAAAACCCCAGCACGTACTTGCCGTCCAGATGCAGATCGGGCGGGGCGAAGCCGGTCAGCGGATAGTGTCGAATCACCTCCAGGTACTCAAGAAGCAGCAGGCCGCCGAACAGCAACGCCGCCAGCGTCGCCTGAATATAGCTCTGGGCCCGCGACAGCAGGATGCTGCTGAGGATCATGTGGAACACGAAATAGAAGGAGAACGGATTCTCGATCCCGCCCGAAAAGTACAAGATGCCGGTCAGGATCACCAGATCCGCACAGGACTGAAGAACCAGGATGCGGTTGAGCGCCCGCGTGACGCGCTCGGGCGGTCCCTTGGAAATGTAGTGCAGCGCCGGCCACAGCAGGGCGTTGTACACGGCGATGCCCGCGGCCAGCAGGTACAGCGCCCGTTCGTACAGGGCGATGCCCCAGATGCGCGACGCCCCCCACGTGGCCGCGACCAGAAAGATAATCGCCACCCATCGCAACTGGACCAGCCACCGCGCCCGCCGCGCCAGCGTCGCCTGTTCGAGAACCGCCTCCATCCTAGGATGTGCTCTTGTTCAGCAGGCGGCCGACCTTTTCCAGAAGGTCCTGCGGACGCACCGGCTTATCAATGAAATCATCCACCGGAAGCCATGTCTCGTCGCCCACCTCGGATTTGAAATCCAGGCCGGTCTTCTCCTTGACCGCCGTGACCATCAGGACGGGAATGTCCTTGTATTGCGGGTCCCCCTTGAGCTGCCGATTCAGGGCAAAACCCTCCTGCGGTGTGTCCATCATTACGTCCAGGATGATCAGATCGGGCCGCTCGCTCTGGAGTTGGTCCAGGGCCTCTTTGCTGTTCCGGGCGACACGGACCTGGTAGTTCTTGCTTTCCAGAACCACGGTCATGGCTTCGCTGATGTCCGGATCGTCGTCGATAATCAGAATCTTTGCGTCCTGCATGGTTTGGGTCTCCTGTTTGCATAGGAACAACGGCCTTGGCCGCCGGCGACGGCCCATCCGACACCTTTTACTCTATCCGATGCCAGGCATTTCGCAAGCAAAAACGCCCCTCTCCCACAAGCCAGCCGTCCATCCCCGGCGACCAGGGCATTGCCAGGACCCCACCAGGTGACTATGGTAGGGCTATTTCAAGGGAGGTGCCTGCGATGAAAACCGGATGGGGCATGGTACTGGTTGTGGGGGCGATAAGCGGCTTGGTGGGGGGCGTGATTGCCGCGCCCGCGGACGCGGAGCGTGCCGCCCTGGTGGTGCTTAAGCAGGGCGCCGCAGATCAGCTTTTTGAAAACATCCTGCCGTTCTGGCTGGCCCACGGCATGGACCATGACCAGGGGGGCTTCATAGGCCGAGCCCGGCGCGATGGGACACCTGTCCCGGCTGCCCCCAAAGGGCTGGTGCTCAATGCCCGGCTGCTCTGGACGTTTTCGGCGGTGTACCGGACGCGGCGTGATGACGTCTATCTTCGGACCGCCCGCCGGGCCTACGAGGCCCTGGACCGGGACTTTCGCGATCCGGTCCACGGCGGGTATTACTGGATGCTTGATGCGGCGGGCAAGCCGATCGACGACCGCAAGGAACTCTATGGAAACGCGTTTGTCGTCTACGCGCTGGCCGAGTATTACCGGGCCACCGGCGAGGCGGACGCCCGGCAGCGGCTTGTGGACCTGTTCGATTGCATCGAGCGCCGCGCCCGGGATTCGCGGCAGGGCGGGTATCTTGAGACCTTCAGCCGCGATTGGACCCCCGCCGCGACCTCCTCGCTGGCCCCCAGCGTCCGCGGCGGGGTCAAGACCATGAACACGCATCTGCACCTGCTGGAGGCCTACACAAATCTGGTCCACGCCGTGCGCGATGAGCGGACGACCGCGGCGCTGCGGCACTTATTGGACGTGTTCGACGAGCACATCTACGATGGCCGGGACCATTACTGCAAGCTGTTCTTTGATCGTTCGTGGAAGAGCCTCAAGGAGATGACCTCCTACGGGCACGATATCGAGGCCGCCTGGCTGCTTCGCGATGCGGCCCGTGCCTTGCATGATGCTCGCCGGCTCGAACGGACGCGCCAAATCGCCCTGGAGATCGGCATGGCCGTGGAGCGACGCGGGCTCGATGCCGATGGGGGCTTGCTCTATGAGGGCACGTTGGACGGCGTCACGAACCGCGAGAAGCACTGGTGGCCCCAGGCCGAGACCGTCGTCGGCTATCTGGACTTGTATGAATGCACGGGCGATCCGTGCTGGCTTCATATCGCCGTCCGCAACTGGCGCTACACCGAAAAACACATCGTCGATCCCGTCCACGGCGAGTGGTTCGGCCGAGCCGCCGCGGAGCACGGTCCCGATGACTTGAAGATCAGCGAATGGAAGGCCCCGTACCATAATGGCCGGGCCTGCCTGGAAGTCCTGCGGCGGGTGGACCGCCTTCAGCGCCTGGACGCGCGCCCCAAGCCCCGGTAAGGCGGCGATCAGGCCTTCAGGAAGTACTCCATCAGTTCATGGCCCTGCTCGATGTAGAAGCCCGTTTCGTGGGCGCTCTCCTCGCAGAAGGGCAGCTCCAATACCCCGTGCACGCCCGTGCCGGCCATTACGAACGGCACCGGCTCGCCCACGTGCCCCCGGATCTCCACCGGCGTCGGGTGGTCCGGCAGGACCAGAATGCGCCAGGACTCGTACTGCTCCAGGGCCTCGTACACCGGGCCGACGATATACTTGTCGATTTGCTCGATCGCGTGCTTCTTCCACTCGGCGTTACCGGCGTGACCCGCCTCATCCGGTGCCTCGATATGGACGAAGACCAGGTCATAGTCGTCCAGTGCGCGGACGGCGGCGTGCCCCTTGCCGGCATAGTTCGTGTCGACAAAGCCGGTCGCCCCTTCGACCTCGATCAGGTCGAAATGCAACAGCCGGGCGATCCCGCGCACCAGGTCCACCGCGGTAATCGCCGCCCCACGCAGGCCGAACCGGCGGCGGAAGCTGTCCAGCAGGGCCCGCTGCCCCTGGCCCCACAGCCAGATGCTGCTGACCGGGTTTTCCCCCAGGTCCTTCCGCACCCGGTTGACATCGTGCTCGGCGAAAAGCCGCTGCGACTGGTCCATCATCTCCCGCAGCAAGGCCGCCCCGCGCCCTTTCGGCTGGTAACGCGAAGCCTTCTTGCCCAGGATATCGTGCGGCGGTGTCGTACGCACCTTCGAGAAGTCCACGCCCGAAATGACACAGAGGTGCCGATAGCTCACGCCCCGATAGAAACGCACGTTCTCGTGCGTCACGACCTCCTTGAGCGCATCCAGAAGGGTCGCGGCCTCGTCGCTGGAGATGTGTCCGGCACTGTGATCGGCCATCTGCCCGTCCGCGAAGGTCACCATGTTGCACCGAAAGACCCAGTCCTCGGGTCCCAGCCGGATGCCCTGAGCCGCCGCCTCCAGCGGGGCCCGGCCCGTGTAGTACTGTCGCGGATCATAGCCCAGCAGACACATCTGGGCCACGTCGCTGCCCGCCGGCATGCCCTTGGGGATCGTCCGCACCAGACCCTGACGTCCGGCTTTGGCGATCGCATCCAGATTCGGGATGTGGGCAGCCTGTAGCGCGGTCTTGCCGTCGAACAGATCGATCGGCTCATCCGCCGCCCCATCCGGCACGATAATCGCGTACTTGGTGCTCAATCCTGGTCCTCCGGGATGTCCACGATGCGGATGCAGGCCGGCTCGCCGCTGATCACGTCGGTTCGGGACAGCTCCTCGAGGGCGGCGGTCATGTTGGCCTGTTGCGTGGGGTGCGTGGTGATCACGACGGGGACTGTACTATCCGGTCCCACACCTTCATGCTGTAGGGCCCCCGATATGCTGATGCCGTGCTTGCCGAGGATCCCGCCATAGGTGGCGACCACGCCGGGCTTGTCCTTGGCCATGATCCGGACATAGAAGCGGCTTGTAATGCCGCCGATGTCCTCCAGCAGGCATCGGGTCTGCTCGACCGAGGTAAGCCTCTGGGTTTCAAAGAGCCGCTGACTGATGCCCGTGGCCACCTGAACCAGGTCACCCACGACGGCCGAAGCCGTCGGCATCATGCCCGCCCCGCGGCCATAAAACAGCGTGTTGCCCACGGCGTCGCCAAAGACACTGATCGCATTGAAGGGCCCATTCACGCGCGCCAGCGGGGTGTCGCGATGGATGAACGCCGGGTGCACGCGAAGCGAGATGCGTGAATCCTCGCGTTCGCCGATGGCCAGCAGCTTGATGACGTAACCCATCTCCAGCCCGTAGCGGATGTCCTCCACCGCGATGCCCTCGATCCCCTCGACCGGAATCGCATCGTACGGGATCTCGCATCCGAACGCCAGCGAACCCAGGATGGCCAGCTTGTGGGCCGTGTCCGAACCGTCGATGTCCAGGGTCGGGTCGGCCTCGGCATAGCCCTTCTTCTGCGCTTCCTTCAAGGCCGTGTGAAAATCCTCGTTTCTCGCCGTCATGTTCGAGAGGATATAATTGCAGGTGCCGTTCAGGATACCGTACATCGCGCGAATGCGGTTGGCCGTCAGCCCGGAGCGCAGGGCCAGGATGATGGGGACGCCGCCGGCGCAACTGCCCTCAAAGGCAATGCAGCGGTCGGCTTTGCGGGCGGCGACATACAGCTCCGGGCCGTATTCGGCCAGCAGGGCCTTGTTGGCCGTCACCACGTGCTTGCCCGCCTCGAGCAACCGGTGCTGGACCTGACGCGCCACCGTCGTGCCGCCGATCAGCTCGATGCCGATCTCAATCGACTCATCGTTCAGCACCCGGTCGAGGTCGCTGGTCAACAGCCCCGGCGGCAGCGCCACCGGCCGCGGCCGCGTGGCATCCGTGTCCACCACGGCCGCCAACTCGATAGCCACCCCCGTCCGCTCGCGAATCGCCGAGCCCTGCTCCAGCAACAGCCGCGCCACGCCCGATCCGACCGTGCCGAAGCCGATCAGTGCCACCCTGACACGCCTTTCCTGCATATACGGTCCCTTTGTTGCCTGTGCTGCGATTGTCCCTGCCATGGCCCCCTGAGACGTTATCTGGGGACTATAAGTAAACCACACTTGCAGGGTCAAGAAGAAACCTCCCCCGAGGCCTGCTGGGTGCTTGGGCCGGCGTTAATGGGGGTGTTTTTTTAGTTCGATTCTCTTGACAAGTACAGATCGGCCGGCTACACTGAAGTTCGGTTCCTAGATGGGAGGAAACCCCCGAGAGGACGGCGAAAACGACGAATCGCCGCGGGGGGCATCGGTCGTTTTCCCCTTTTAGGCATGCATGGTGCGCAAAGAGGGAGGGATCGCATGAGGTCTGAAACGCCGGTGCCTGTTCAAGGCCCCGGCAGGACGGGTGTGAGGCGTGTGGCCTTACATGCCCCCAAACCCCTGCCAGTCCGGCTGTCCCTGCCTTTTGTTGAAAATACTCGCGTTTTGTGTTCGCCAAGGCGGACTCCGCCGAAATGTCGGTGCGCGCCATGGCGCAAGAGGGATTCTAAAAAGGAGGATCAAACATGCGAAAGCTAATGGTATGCCTGCTGGTCGGGATACTGTCCGTCCCGGCCTGGGCGATCGTGGCCGGGTTCAACGTGGACATCCACATGGATGTCCCGACGGACCTGCCGGCCAACGATTTCCACATCGAAGGCAGGGTCGAATCAGGATCGGAGCCCCAGTTGCTCTGGGTGATCTCGGACTTTCCAGAGCATAAGTTCGAGATGGCACCCGATCCGGACGACCCTTCAGGACAGTGGTACCGGTTCCGAATCGACTTCTATGGCAGGGACTTCCAGTACTGCGAATGGCTGCACTTGGGCCTGTTTTTCGACCTGGAATGCCACAACCTGGTTATCGACCTGGTGGGCTGGTGGACGCGGGACGTCGAGCGGCTTCCCGCTCGATTGCAGGATGGCGGTCCGGGCGCCCCGAATCGCGTGCTCATCCCGGGTTTCGTGGTGCAGGACCTGGAGGTCCCCCAGACCTTCCAAGTGCGTAACGACTCGGAGCCAACCCCCCAACCGGGACAGGATCCACCCCGGATCGTCGAGTTCCTTCTGGCCAAGTTCACACCTGATCAGGTGGAACAGATGGGCGGCATGGAAAGGCTGGCCCAGGCGCTGAGACGTGGGGGGGACCAGGAGCAGTTTCCGTGGGTCCCCGTAGTCAATGAGAAGGGCCCCATCAGGCCAGACAACGCGCTGGATTTCCCGGCGGAGAGCTTTTTTGACGTTTACATCGAGGGTGTTTTTGACCCGGGCGGTTGGGGCCTGTGGACCAGCGAGCCTATGCCGATCGCTCCCTCGGAGGTGCTGATCTCCCGTATCGGCGTGGAGTCCTTCAACAACGCCGGCGAACCGGAGTTCCGTTGGGTCTGGCACATGCACGAGGGCCATCCCCCGCAAGACGAGTTTCACGAGTTGGGCGACGCCCCGGACAGCACGAACACGCATGGCGCGCGGATGACGGCCTATCCGCCCGGCATCGTTTTGCCGCCGTGGGGCGTGCAGGCCAATTTCCCCACGGTGTATCAGGCCGGCTCGCCCCCGCACGGGCCGATTCACTGGCAGCCGTGGCCCATTCATTTGGGTCCGACGGTGACCGGCGAGATCGAGGCCGACATCGGGCCTGACGTGGACGGGGTGAACAACATCATCCCGCCCCAGGATCGGCCCGACCTGGACCTGGGCGACGATGGCGTGATCTTCCCATTAAACCTGGCCTGGTGCCAACAGAACCAGTTCCAGTATACCGTGACGGTGAACAACCCGGTCATGCGATCCATGTTCGTCAACGTCTGGTTCGACTGGAACATGGACGGCGACTGGGACGACACCGTGCAGTGCCCTCTGGCGGCGGCCCCCATTCCCGAATGGGCGGTGCAGAACCAGCAGGTCCAGATTCCCGGTCCGGGGGTGTATACGCTCACGACGCCGGCCTTCTGGGCCCTGTGGCCGCTGGGACCGATTGACTGGCCCACGGACCACATCTGGATGCGCATCACGCTGTCCGAGCAGCAATGGGCGCCGCCCATGCCCCCGGTCCCGCTGGGTTACGGCGGTTCTGGACCGGCCGCGGGTTATCAGTTCGGCGAGACCGAAGACTACGTGATCCCGGCGCCACCGGGACCTGCGATGGACTTCGGCGACGCCCCCGAAGACCCGACCGGTGCACCGCCGAGTTACCCCACGACCCTGGCCAACAACGGGGCCGCACACCTCGTTCCGCCGGTCTTCACGCCGCCGCGCATGGGCGCCCTCATCGACACCGAAAAGGACGGGCAGCCCAGCATCGGCGCCGACGGGGACGATCTGGCCGGTATCGATGATGAAGACGGCGTCATCTTTACCACGCCTCTTGTTCCAGGCGGTGTGGCCACGGTCGATATTGACCTGACCTTCGGCGGGCCCAATCCCATCATCAATGCCTGGCTGGACTTCAACGCCGACGGCGATTGGGACGATCTGTGGTGGGACGGTGACGAGCATATCATCGCCGACCTGTCATTGGCCAGTGGAGGCGTTCATTCGGTGAGCTTCCCCGTGCCCGCCGCGGCCGTGGCCGGTGCCCAGACCTATGCCCGGTTCCGGCTCAGCTCGCAGCCGGGCCTGGGCTACCGCGGTCTTGCGCCCGACGGCGAGGTCGAGGATTACTTGGTGGTGATAGAGTCACCCCCCGACCGTGATTGGGGCGATGCGCCCGATGGCGTGGCGGCCGCGGGCTACCCCACGCTGAGAATCAATAACGGCGCAAGTCACCTGATCGACTACAGCATCCACTTGGGCGCGAGCATCGACCCGGAGCCGGACGGCCAGCCGACCCCCAATGCCGACGGCGACGACAACGACGGCAACGACGATGAGGACGGCGTGGTGTTCAACACCTGGCCGCTGGTCCCCGGTCGACCGGCCAAGATCACCGTGACCGCGTCCGTCGGCGGGAGCCTGTTCGCCTGGGTCGACTTCGATGCCGACGGGTCCTGGGCCGAACCCGGCGATCAGATCTTCAACGGCCAACCGCTGAGCGCCGGCCCGAACGTCCTGGTCTTCCACGTGCCCATGACCGCCAAGCCCAACTGCACCACGTTTGCGCGGTTCCGCTTCGTTCGTGCGGCCATCGCCAATTTGGGCTACACCGGCGACGCTCCGGATGGCGAAGTCGAGGATTACATCGTCAAGATCGGCAAGAACTGCGGCATCAAGTGGCTGCAGCGACCCGATCTGAGCCGCGCGGGCATTGACATCCGCGTAGATGGCCTGCGAACCATCGCCGACGATTTCCTGTGTACGGAGACGGCTCATATCACCGATGTGCACCTGTGGGGTTCAAAGTGGAAGGACGCCCCGGAAGGTGAGCCGCCCGTGATCAAGGTCGTTCACCTGAGCATCCACAGCGATGACCCGGTCGGTCCCGGCGGATCCGACCCGGAAAACCGGTACTCCAAGCCGGATGAGTTGCTATGGCGCGGCGAGTTCGGACCGGATGATTTTACTTTGAAGCACGTGGCCACGGTTGACGGTGGTGAGTGGTGGTGGGATGTCCGCGAAAAAGATCCGATTCCCGCCGGAGACACCGAGGTCTGGCGGGTGGACATTCAGATCCCACGGGACCGGGCGTTCCTGCAGGAAGGCTCGGAGGACAAGCCCATCGTCTACTGGCTGGATGTCCGCGTCGAGACCGAAGAGGGGTTCACCTTCGGCTGGAAGACGCGTCGTTGGCCGGAGCACTTCAACGATGACGCGGTCATCTTCCTGGGCAGCGAGTTGCCGCCGTTCTGGCAGGAGCTGCGCTACCCGCCGCCCCATCCGTATCATGATCTCGAGAAGAACTCAATCGACATGGCGTTTGCCATCACCTCGCGGGCCTTCTGTTGCCGCAGTGCCGATTTGAATTGTGACGGCGTTGTGGACATTGAAGACTTTGCGATCTTCGCGGCCCAGTGGCTTGAGCAGGTGCCGTAAGCGGGACGACGGTCAAAAAGGCAGCGGCAGGGCGGTCCTTCGGGGTCGCCCTGCTTTTTTGGTGCGCGGTATGCGAACCGCCAGGGAACGGCCGGGGTAGAGTCATGTCGTCGCAGCGGCCAGGGAAGCTGGCCCCTGCCGGGCGAGGCGGCTATAATACGGCGATACTCTTGACTCTTTGAAGGCGGTGAGCACGTGAAAGAGCTTCTGAAGCGATTGATCCAGGCCGAATCCACGCGGCGATGCGGCGAAAGGGCCGCGGCCCAGGTTCTGGCCGCATACCTGAAAGACCACGGGCTCGAGGTGGAGCTTGACGGGTGGGACGAGTCCCGGGCCAACGTCGCCGCGAGGTTGCGCTCGTCGGGGCAACGGCCGGGCCTGCTGTTCGGGGCCCACCTGGACGTGGTGCCGCCGGGGGATGAGCCCTGGACGCACGCCCCTTTCGATGCGGTCGAAAAGGAGGGCCGCCTCTATGGCCGCGGCGCTACCGACATGAAAGGTCCCTTGGCCGCGGCGGCGGCCGCGGTGGCTGAGCTGGCCGATGAGGGCGCGGCTCTGAAGGGAGACCTGGTATTGGCCGCCACCGCCGGCGAAGAGACCGACAGTTGCGGCGTGAAGCGATTCGTCGAGCGGCAATCCGGGTCCCTGGGGCCCCTGTGCGGGACGGTGATCTGCGAGCCGACGGGCTTTACCGTGGTGACGGCGCATCGCGGCATGTGCTGGCTGCGGGTCACCACCTTTGGCCGCACGGCCCACAGCTCCATGCCGCAGATGGGCGTCAACGCGATCAGCAAGATGCGGCGCATCCTGGAGGCGATGGAGACCTTTGTGCCCGCACACCAGCCCGATCCGCTGTTGGGCGCGCCGTCCATGAGCATCAATCGGATCGAGGGTGGCTCGGCCCCGAACGTCGTGCCGGACCGATGTGCGATCCAGGTGGACTTCCGCCTGGTGCCCGGTCAGGAGGCCGCGGCACTGGTCGAGGAGGTCCGCGCCCTGTGCAGCCGGCTCGCCGGCGATGATCCCGACTTCCGCGCCCAGGTGGAGATCATCCGGGCGGTCGGGCCGTTGAAGGTGGATTCGGATGAGCCCTTCGTCCGGCAGGTCTGCCGAACCGTGGGGGCCGAAGGACCGGTCGCGGTGGGCTACACGACGGACGGACCCTACTTCGCCGAGCTTGGTGCACCGTTGGTCGTGTTCGGTCCCGGCGACAGTTCCGTCTGCCATAAGCCCGACGAGTACGTGGGCCTTTCCGACCTGGAGAGGGGCAAACAATGTTTCAAGCAAATCATTAGCGCGTGTCTGCTGTGACCGCTCTATCCTCGCACGGGGGCCTTTTGCCGAATGCAAAGGACCGGCCCGAACCTTGCCAGGCAGCGTGGGTTGTGCCCACGATCCGCTGGCGGCGGAGGGGCATGCCACCCGGCTCCTCAAAAGGGCTATAAGGGAAAGGTGGGATTGGTGGATGGCTCCATGATCGTCATTCCGAGCGACGCGGCGGCTGGCTGATTAGCCGCCATAACGCGTGAAGGCGCTTGGCCATGATGGTGGGCCGTGTGCGGGGCTCCGGTCGAAATGACGCTGGGAGGGCTTACGAAGTCGTGGGTGGCTGCCACGCGTCCAAGGGTCGGCTGGGCCGCCCACGTGGTCTTCTACCGTCTGGCGCCGACCGTGGTCTGCTGGTGAAAGACCCGGCCGGTGGCGTAATCGGTGAAGTCCACGCGAAGGGTCAGATCACCGCTTCGACCTTCGACCAGATCAGCGACGGGGAACTCCAGGCGGTAATAATACGTCATGAACGTGCCGGCCCATCGGGCCTTGAGGTCCGCGGGCTCCACGGTCCACGTCGCCAGCCGCGCCTGGTCCTGCGGCGCGTTCAGGTCCCACAGTTGTACCTGCACCCGGCCCGGAGCCTTGACCACGTCCCCGGCCTCGTCGGTGCACGTGACGTACACCACCAACGTCTCGATCTGACCATCGCCATCCTTGTCGAACAGGCCGCTGCGCTGGCCGATCTCGACCTTGCTCAGGCCCGACAGGGCGTCGGATCGCTCCTTCGGATCGATGCGTGACAATGCTTCCACCCGCTGCCGCAGGTGCTCGTTCTCCTTCTCCAGTTGAGCGATGCGGGCTTCGAGGTCATTGCGCTGCCGGCCGAGGTTGTCGACCTGGTTCCAGAGGGCCTTCTCCATGTTGCCCCCGCCGCAGCCGGCCAGCAGGAGAATCGCCGTCATCGACCCAGCCAAGAATCGTATTCTCGACCCCGCACGTGTCATGGGGCACGACCCTTTACTTGGACGCGCTTTCCGGAGCCTTTCGCAGCGTCTTGTCGGCCAGCCCGTAGGCGATGGCCTCCTCCGCCTCAAGCCACAGGTTACGATCGCAGTCCTTTTCGATCTTCTTGGGGTCCTGGCCGGTGTGCTCGGCGAGGATCTGATACAGCCGCTCGCGCAGACGCAGGATCTCCTTGGCCTCGATCTCGAGGTCCGTGGCCGCCCCCTCCATCAACCCGGAGATCAAGGGTTGGTGCAGCAGCACCCGGCCGTTGGGCAGCATGAAACGCTTGCCCTTCTGGCCGCCGGCGAAGAGCACCGCCCCCATGCTGGCGGCCTGGCCCACGCAGTAGGTCGCCACCTCGCATCGCAGGAAGCGCATGGTGTCGTAGATCGCCAACCCGGCCGTAATCGAGCCGCCGGGCGAGTTGATGTAAAAATGGATGTCGGCCTTGCTGTCCTCATTGCTCAGGAAGAGCATCTGGGCGACGACGATATTGGCCTCTTCATCCGTCACGGGCCCGCCCAGGAAGACGATTCGATCCTTGAGCAAACGCGAGTAGATGTCGTAGGCCCGCTCGCCGCGGCCGCTTTTCTCGATCACAAAGGGGATATGGTTGGTCATGGATTCCGCTCCTCGGATGGGGGCCCACCGCGACTACTTCGCCTTGTCCTTGTCGGCGTCGCCGCCCTTGCCCTTTTTGTCCGGTTCTTCAAGGACTTCATCGATCAGGCCATACTCCAGAGCCTCGCGGGCGGTCAGGTATTTGTCCCGATCCGTCTCCTGCTCGAGCCGCTTGATGTCCAGGCCGGTGTGCCGGGCGAGGATCTCATTGATCATGGATCGAGCCTTGATAATCTCCTCGGCCTGGATGCGGATGTCCTCGGCCTGGCCGGTGACGCCGCCCCACGGCTGGTGGAGCATGACCTTGGCATGGGGCAGGGCGTATCGCTTGCCCTTTTCGCCGGCCGCCAGAACCACCGCCGCCCCGGACTGCGCCCGCCCGATGCAGTACGTCGCCACCGGGGACGAAATAAACCGCATGGTGTCATAAATGGCCATCGTGTCGTCCACGCTGCCGCCGGGCGAGTTGATATACAGGCTGATCTCCTGGCCTCGCTTGAGATTGTCCAGGTACAGCATCTTCATGATAACCTCGCTGGCCAGCCGGTAGGAGATGGCCCCGATCATGAAAATGATCCGGTTCTCCAGCAGCATGTCATCCAGCGTCATCTCGCGGGTGCGCTGGTAAGCGGGGTACTGCGCCTGCACGTCCACCGCGTCGAGCGCCCGGATTCGTGGATCACCGATCAGCATTCATCATCCCCTGCAATGCAGTACCATACGAATCCTCTTATCGGAGCCGGTTCGCGGCGCTTGCATACGCCGGATTTCGTCCGACTCCGCAGGGACTATCGGACATTTGGTCCGACGACTTTCCGTTTTAATCGTCCTTTTTCGTGGTCTTGCGCGTCCGCTTGGCCGAGGTCTTGCGGCGCTCCGCGGCGGCGGCGTCCGGGGGCGGCTCCTCCTCGGTCGGGGTCTCGGCGCCCTCCGCGGGCGCGACCGTCTCGGCGGGTTCTGCGGACTTGCTCGCCGGCTTTTTTGCCGGTGCCTCCGCCGGCACGGCCTCCTTGATCTCGGCCTTTTCCAGGAGTTTCTCGATGCACTTGTGCTCCCGGACCTGCATCGCGAACTGGGCGAGCGAGCCATCGCGAGCCAGCTCCTCCCGCATCTTCTCCGGTCGTCGGCCCCGCTGCACGGCGGCCTGGGCCACGTACCCGTTGACCTCCTCCTCCGTGACCTCCACGCCCAAGGTCTCGGCGATGCGGCCCATGATGAACAGGAGCTTCAGTTGCTCGGCCGCCTGCTGATCGCTGGCCGCCTGA
>DSDH01000207.1 GCA_011055475.1 Phycisphaerales bacterium
CCAGGCCGCGACCATGGCCGGCGGCATGCACCAGATCAAGGAGGCGTTGAAGGAAACCTCGCTGAGCAACGAGGAGGTGGCCGCGGAGCTCAAGAAGATCAAGGCCAAGGATCCGATCTTCAACCGCCTGGTGGATCAGGTGACACAGCTTGCGGTGGAGAAGGAGGTCTTCAACCGTCAGCTCTCGGCGGCCATGCAGAAGGTGTCGACCCTGGCCAGTGGGATCACCAACAATCTCCTGGCCATCGACGGCATGAATCGGAATGCGAGCCATCTGAACCAGGTGCTGGACCCACGGGCGACGATGTACGTCAAGGACATGGAGCGGCGGGCCCTGGAGCGGCTGCAGAAATATCACTACTACCTGGCCAAGTCCTATGAGTACCGGCTCTTGAGGCCCTCGCCGATGGATTTGAACCTCCACACCATGTTCACGGCGATGCAGAACATCGTCTCCGTGGACGGGACGCTGGATGAGGATGATTTCGCGTCGCTGAAGACCGTTTATGAGGAACAGCTCTGGGACCTGACGGACCGCATCTATCGCGACTACCAGGACAATGTCTCCTACGAGGCGACGGTGCCCGTGCGGCTGGAGCTTTCGGCCGAACAACTCGCGGCTCTCAATACGGGCCTGAAGGTGGTCATCCCTCTGAGAGACGTGGCGCGGCTCCAGTATAACGAGGAGAACACGCGGATTGTCGACGTGGCGGTCGACGCCCTCGAGTTCCACGTGGAAGGCGCCTATGACTGGCAGGACTATTTCGATCTTGAGATCGAACATGGCGGCGTGTCCCGACTGCAAAAGGACGGTGAAATCTACCGGTTCGTCCACTACAAGGACGTCACGCAGGAAACGAACCCCATCAACTGGAACGAGCGGCACTTCGCGGACGGCTACTGGGAACCGGTGGATCGGAGCGACGCGAGCCGGTCGATGCTGTTCAGTCTGCTGGAGAACTGTCAGCAGGCCGGAACCGGGGACATCCTGCTCTATGCCCGGCCGGGGTTGTGGGCGGATATTGTCCTCAAGAGAACGCCGCACGAGGAGAACCGCGGCGAGCTGGTGATCGACATGCTGCGGTTGCGTATTCGTTACGACCGTGTCCTTCGTCCATCGCACTACAGCACGCTTCAGATCCTGACCGAGCCGCAGGGCTTGCCGTCCTATTGCCGGGTGGACGGTGTGGATCGCTGGGGTCGCCGGGACGGGCGGGACGAATTCACCAGAACCTACAGCACGGGGTCATCCGTGACCGTCACGGCCCCCTCACAGATCGGCCACTATGCGTTTGTGAAATGGACCGATGGAGCAGGGAACGAGATCACGCCCAATGCGGGATTGCCGGTCCTCCTGGATACCAACAGGAAACGCATCGCCCACTACGTGTACGCGGGCCCGTTGCCCAGTGTCGCCGATTTCAACGAGGACTTCCTCGTGGACGTATCGGATTTCGTCGGCCTGTCGAATGCGTGGTTCGCGCAACCGGGCGATGCGGGGTGGGACCCAGCCTATGACATCAACGATCCGCCGGACGGTGTGATTGACGTTCACGATCTGCGGGTGCTGGTCGAGGAATGGATGACCATGCCGTAGCGGGATTGGGGTGTCTTTGCTCGGAAGATCGGGTCATCTGTGCGCGCGCAGTGCTCGGGAGAGGCAGGAGTATGACCATCCAGAAGAGATGTCTGGGCAGGGCTCTTTGCCCCGCAAAGCCCGTTCTGGTAGAATAGGTCCGATGAATGGAGGGCCCCGGTAAGGGCCGGTTGTACGGGCCGGGGGTCCGCACACGGAGCAGAACGGCATCGAAAGGACGGCACATGGCGGATAGGTTGGATCGGCGGTCGTTTCTGGCGACCAGTGCGGCGGGGGCGATGATCGGATTGAGCTTCGAGGAGCGGGCGCTATTGGCGGGCCCGACGGACTCACAGAAGAAGGTCGCCGCGCCCAAGGCCGCGTGCGCCATGGGCCGGATCGGCAACGTGAGTATCAGCCGCATTCTCTGCGGCGGCAACCTGATCAGCGGCTACGCGCACAGCCGCGACCTGATCTACGTGTCGCCGCTGATGATGCAGTACTTCACGGACGAGAAGATCCTGGACACCTGGCAGGTCTGCGAGGAGCACGGGATCAACACGTGCGTGATCTTCTGCGGCGATCCGCGGGCGGTCGGGCTCATCGGCCGCTACCGCAAGGAGCGGGGCGGCACGATGCAATGGCTGGCCCAGGCGAATCCCTCCACCGACGACGTCAAGACGGTCGTGGACAAGGCCATCGACGACGGGGCGGTCGGCGTCTTTCTGGTGGGCAACCAGGGCGACCAGTGGACGTTCGACAATCGGCTGGACCTGATCGACCAGTTCGTCCGCTACGTCAAGAAGCAGGGCGTCATCGCCGGCGTGGCCGGCCACGCTCTGGAGATGGTCATCGCCGTCGAGTCGGCCGGCATTCCCACGGACTTCTACATGAAGACGCTGCACCACACGAACTACTGGTCGGCGCGGCGACCGGATCAGAACCGGCACGTGATCGAGAACTACGGCACGGACAACTACTGGGCCATGACGCCGCAGGAGACCATTGCGTTCATGCGGGACGTCAAAAAGCCCTGGATCGCGTACAAGGTGCTGGCCGCCGGGGCGATTGCGCCGCAAGACGGGTTCGACTTCGTGTTCAAGAACGGGGCCGACTTCGCCTGCGTGGGGATGTTCGACTGGCAGGTGGCCGAGGACGTCCAGATCGCCAACGCCGTCGTCGCGCAGCACAAGAACCGTCCGCGGGCCTGGATGGCGTAGATCGCCGGTTCGCTTGAGCGGGCCGCATGTCGCCCAGGGCGATTGCAGGATCGCCCTTTGACTGGGGAGACGCTGTCATGGTCAAGGCACATCTGATGCTCTTCGCCGTTCTCCTTTGTCGCTGTATTGACGTTTGGGGGCAGGCGGTTCAGCAGGCGGCGGTTTATGACATCGAGCCGCCGGACGGGCGCGGGGCGAACCCGGTGGTGCGGATCGAACTGGCGGTGTTCTCGCCGGGGCCGTTGTTCGGCCCGGATGCCTATCGACTGACCGGCACCAAGGCCGGCGGGCAGGTCTACCGGCTCTGGTTCACGGCCGAGGGCGACCCGTTCGGCGGCGATCCGCACAAGGTCCGGATCGGCCGTTACATTTTGCAGGAGGGCGACCAGGACCCGATCGAGTACATCGACGGGTATACCGGCGGGGCGCTGTTGCCGCTGTTCGGCTTCGTGGAGCGCCTCCTGCCGCGTCGGACGCCGGGAGACACCGGGTTGCTGCCACGGGAGGGCACGTACCTGGGATTTGCCCTGCGACGGGTGAGCGCGGGGCCGAGCGATTTTTCCACGTTGCCGAGCGAGGCGCAGCGCCTGGTCCTGCGGACGGACCTGCTCATGGGCACCAGTCGTAACTTCCGCGACGACGGCACGGGCCGGCCCAGCCGCAAGGACAATTACACGTTCGTGCCGTTCACCCGCGCCGAGTACGAGGAGATGATCGACGCGGGGATCAACACCTTCATCGCCAAGGGCGAGCAGGTGGATTGGATCTGCCGCCGCCCGGTCTTCTACGAGGGCTATGATCCGCGGATCGCCTATCCGGAGGAGCTGTACCGGTCGAACTTTCGCGGCGTGCGGATGTTCATCGACGAGCCGGCCTGCCTTCTGGCCGGCGAATACCCGCCCGGGGCCTCGCTCGAGACGGCCGTGAAGATGATCCACGAGCACGTCGCCGGGCACATGCACGACAGGACGTATCAGCGACTCTTGACGGAACGCGGGGTGGCCCTGGGCAATTTGTCGCTGCCCGAACCGGCGGTGCCCATCTGGGAGACGTATATCGGCACGAGCTATTACCAGCTCGAGGTCAACGGCTATGGGATCGTGCAGGAGTGCCGCTGGCGGCTGCGGCCGGAGGCCGACTCCGAGATGATCCTGATGCTCCAGCGGATCAACGAGGACTTCGGCGTGGATATCCCGATCACGCCGGAAAATCTGTTCCTGTGGTTCTACAGCCAGATGCGCGGGCCCGCCCGGGCGCTGGGAACGCGGTGGGGCATGAGCATCTATGGCCAGTGCGAGCCGGACCTGCGGTGGCCGTCGATGCGGCTGGCCTATGACCTGGGGGCCGAGTTTATCTGGTTCTGGACCAGCGACCACGACCACCACGTGGAGTATACCGAGCAGCTTCGGCTGGCGCGGCTGCTGCGCGACCACGTCCGGAGGCGGCCCCGGCGGGACCTGGAGGCGCTGCGCCGCGGGGCCGACGTGGCCATCGTCCTGCCCTATGGCTACACGCTGCCCACCGTCTGGCAGATGTTCACGTGGGGCACGCACATCTACCCCCTGGACCGCGTGAACGAGCACGGCCTGACCTATAAACAGGTCCTGGCGCCCGCCATCCGGGAGATCGCCCGCTGCCTGACGGACGGTACGCCCTACGACGTCGTCCCCGCCGGCCCCCAATTCGACGCCACCGGTTATCGTTGTGTGTTGTGGGTGAAGCCCGACGGCTCGGTGTGTCGATGGCGGGTGGTCTCGGGTGATTGACGGGTTGATCGGCCGTGGGCATCGGGTATGATGCGGGCATCTTGTGAATCGAGTCGGCAGTGGGGGACAGCCACGGAAAGGGATGGCGATGACGACACGGCATACACGACGGCAATTCATGGGCAGGTCGGCGGCCCTGGCGGGGGCGGCGGCAGCAGGAACGATGACCGGGGGCTGCCTGGAGTCGCTGGGTCTGGGCGGTAGGTGGGACGGCTTCCACTACGCCATGTGCAACGAGTCCATGGGCGATCTGCCTTGGGATCAGCAGTGCGGGATCATTGCGGACGCCGGATACACCGGCGTGGAGATCGCCGCGTTTACGCTCGTGCAGGAGGGCGTCCAGGAGATTTCGCCCGCCCGGCGCCGGGAGATGGTGCGGACCATGGACGACCACGGCCTGACGTGCGCGGGGCTGCACTGGCTGCTGGCGCCGCCGCCGGCGGGTCTGCACTTTACCACGCCGGATGCGGCCGTGCGGCGCAAGACGGTGGCCTACCTGGACAGGCTGATCGACTTCTGCGGCGACCTGGGCGGCACGGCAATGGTCTTCGGCTCACCCAAGCAGCGCAACACCGTGGGCATCTCCAAGGCCGAGGCGAAAAAATACTTTGCCGAGGGCATGGCCGCGGTCGCCGATCATGCCCGGCGGCGGGGCGTGATGATCCTCATCGAGCCGCTGGACCACACGCAGACGGACGTGATCAATACCACCGCCGAGGCGATGGAGATCGTCCAGCAGGTTGATCATCCGGCGATTCAGACGATGTTCGACTTCCACAACACGATCGACGAGACCGACGACTTCGTGACGCTGCTGCGCACGTATCGCCCGTACATCCATCACGTCCACGTGCAGGAGATGGACGGCACGTACCTGGGCACGGGCAACGCGGTGAACGACTTCGTGCCGGCGTTTCAATACCTCAAGGACATCCGCTACAGTAAGTGGGTGAGCCTGGAGGTGTTCGACTTTACGCCCGGCGGGCGGGTCATCGCCCAGGAGAGCATGAAGACGCTGCGGCGGATCGAGGAGAGGCTCACGTAGCGGCGAGGGAGTGAATGATGTGATGAGCGCCGGCTCGCAGGGTACCCCAGCGAACACAGGACGCCTGGCGGCTCGCGTGGGGGGGCATGTTCACGGCCTGTCCCGGTGTGTCGGGGTCGGCGTGGGCACGTGCCTGGCGGCGTTGCTGGCGATTTTCCCGGCCGGCTGCGAGACGCCGCCCTCCGAGGCCGCCGCGCCGGCTGAGTCGCGGCGTTTGAAGGTTGGTGATCTGGCGGCGCCGCAGACTCAGCCCCTGCCGTCGCAGGTGAGCCTGCAGGTCATCGTGTTTGAAGCTCCGGCGGACAAGGCCGCCGCGGTCGGCGAGATGTTCGACGTGCTGCGGGCCGACCCGATCTTCTTCGCCGATCGGGCGACGCTCGAGGCCAACGACATCCGCGTGAGGTTCGGCACGCAGCGGGATTGGCCCGACCTGGCCAAAAAGCTCGACGAGGCCGACGCCAAACAGGCCTATCTGCACACGTTGATTCACTTTGATGATCGCGGGCTCGACCTGGCGGATTTGCCGCTGTGGGAGGCGGGGGCTTTGAATTACATACGGGCCGACGGCTCGACGGCCTCAGTGGAGCTGGAGCCGGGCCGATTAGCCTGGTCGACCGTGGCGCGGCCGGTGGAGCCGTTGCGGGGCGTGGCGGACGTGGTGTTTCGCTACGTCCATCGGCGGCAGAAGGACATCGCGGCGGCCCGGCTGGCCCGTCAGGATCGCGTCCAGGAACGCGTGTTCGACTTTTCGGTCCTCTCGACGAAAATGAGCCGGGGTGATTTCATTCTGATGGGGCCGACCGCGTATCACGACGCCGACCGGCAGGGGTTGCTGGACCCGGCCTTTATGGTTCCGCGGTCGAGCGGCGGCGTCTTGCGATTGTATATGGTTCTGTGCACGAAGGTCGGTCTGTGAACGTCGCGTCGTCCGGCATCTCACGTCCCACCGTGCTGCTTCAACACGTGCCGGGTTACGATGGCGCGGCCGTGCGGTCGGCGGTCCGCGAGCAGCTTGATCGATGCGATCCCGATGGGCGGCGGCTGGGCCGGGGCCTGCGGGTGCTCATCAAGCCGAACTTCATCATGCCGCGGCCACGGCATCAGGCGGTGCAGACCGATCCGGCGGTGATCCTGGCCGTGGCCGAGGCCCTCAAGGACCGCGGGGCCCGGCCCTTCGTGGGAGATTCGCCGGGCTGGGGGCGGCTGGATCAGTGTGTTCGCGTCCTCGACCTCGACGGACCGCTGGCACGGCTGGGTGTGCCGGTGACGCCGCTGAATCAACCGGTGCTGCGTGAGATTCCGGGCTGCGACGGTTTCAGGATGCGCCTCAGTCGCGTGGCCCTCGATGCCGACGCGGTCGTCAACCTGCCCAAGTTCAAGGCGCATCAGCAGCTCGTCGCGACGTTCGCCGTCAAGAACATGTTCGGCTGCGTGCCGGGCAAGCGAAAGGCCTGGTGGCATTTCGCCCGGGGCCGTTCGCACGACGACTTCTGTGCGATGCTGCTGGGTGTGTGTCGTCTGCTGGCGCCGGTGGTCACGATCGTGGATGGGATCGTGGCCATGGAGGGCACCGGGCCGATCCGCGGGCGGCCACGAGCCCTGGGGGTGTTGTGTGGCGGGCCCAATCCGATCGCCTGCGAGCACGTCTGTTGCGCCATTGCCGGTTTCGACCCACGGACCCTGCCCATTCTCCAGACCGCCCGGCGCCAAGGGATCGGTCCGAGGAGCCTCGATGAGATCAAGATCGTCGGCAAATCGCTGGAAGATGTGTTCTGCCGGGACTTCGAGCCAGCCGAACAAAGGCCCTTGCGCTTCAGCCTGCCGCGGGTCGGCCGCAGCATCATGCGACAGGTCTTTTTGCTGCTTCGCGCCGACCGTTCGACGGATGACAAGGACCCTTCCGACGAGCGTGAAAGCCGGGTACAATAGCTGGCCGTCTGAAGGCACTTACGGCAAGAAAGCTCGACACGGCAGGAGGTTATCGCCATGCAATGCGGCAGGACCATATCTGGAAAGGTCTTCGTGGGGTGTCTTGTTCTATCGACCCTGGCGACCCTGTGCCGGGCCTCGTTCCTGGCGGATCTGGCCCGGCCACAATCGGGCCGAAGCATGCGGGAAAGCTCCACGCATCGGCTCGGGCCCGATGGCCAGTTCGATCCGCAGGGCAAACCCGACCCGGACAGCAACGCGGACAACAAGAATGTGCCTCCGGGCGAAACGCGGGTGCTCATGGACCGGTCCGGCCCCGGCGTGATTACGCACATCTGGCTGACCTTCCTGGCCCCCGAGCCGCACCCTTGGGCCAAGGAGGGCTCGGCGAATCACCAGGAGATGCTGCTGCGCATCTACTGGGACAAGAGCGAGCGGCCCGCCGTCGAGGCGCCGGTGGGTGATTTCTTCGCCTGCGGATTCGGCCGCCGCGCGGAGGTCATCAGTCTGCCCGTGGTGGTCGAGGACGCCGACTCGTACAACTGCTTCTGGCACATGCCGTTTCGCAAGCACGCCCGGGTCGAGATCGTCAACCAGTCCGACAAGCCCATCAGCCTGCTGTACTTCAACATCGACTGGATCGCCCTGGATTCGCTGCCGAAGGATACGCCCTATTTCCACGCGCAGTACCGCCAGGAATACCCCGTGGAGTCGGGCCGCGACTACACGATCCTTGATACCGCCGGCAAGGGGCATTTTGTCGGCATGGTCCTCAGCGTGCGGACGCGGAGCCCCTCCTGGTTCGGCGAGGGCGATGAGAAGATCTACATCGACGGCGAAAAGGATGCGTCGATCTGGGGCACGGGCACCGAGGACTACTTCCTCTGCGCCTGGGGGCTCAAGACGACCGGCACGCCGTACTTCGGCGTGAGCATCTTCGACCAGTGGGGCATCGTCGGCGGGCATACCTGCGCGTATCGGTGGCATGTCAATGATCCGATCGTGTTCAACACGCACCTCCGCGTCGCGATCGAGCACTACGGTTGGATCTCGCCGGATGAGAACCCGGACTACAAGAGCCACAGTTGGAACGAGCGGCAGGATGACTACAGTTCGGTCGCCTTCTGGCACCAGACCGGGCCGTCCACGTTCCAGGCCCGCGCGCCGCACGCCCGCCGGCGGGCGCTGCCCAACCTGGATCGGATCATCTGCGCGAAGGATGTCACCGAGGCCAAACACCACGGCGCCGGCGAGGCCGTGACCCAGAAGCTCGGTCAATACGAACAGCCTCAGCTCTTGTACAAGCCCTCGGATGACAAGGACGCCTGGGTGGAGATCCCGTTCGAGATCACGAAGAAGGAGCCTCGGCGGCTGCTCGTCGTGGCGACGACGAGCTATGACTTCGGCACGTACCAGGCGTCTCTGAACGGGGTCAAGCTGGGCGGGCCGGTGGACCTGTACAGCGAGGAGGTCGGCTCGCGCGAGGTGCACCTGCTGGACTTCTGGCCGGAGCCGGGCCGGTACACGCTGCGGCTGGAATGCGTGGGCAAGAACGCCCTGTCACGCGGCTACTACCTGGGCGTGGAGTCGGTCCGGCTGCGCGAGCGACGCCCCCGCGTGGTGGAGTACGGACACGATAAGGACAAGGACTGGCGCAAGAACCCGACCCTGTATCGTTAAGGGAGAACATCCATCCGGCTGAGGGTGGACGGGTCAACCAATCGCTGAAAGCCCTGCCTTCGGAAGCGTTGTTTTTTGAGGCTCTGTACAGGCGCGTCAGTCAATCGTTCGTACTGACAACCCCGCCCGACAGATGCCTGTGTGCGCAGTCTTCTTGCCGTAGCCATACACCCGGCCGCTGCCATCGTGCCAGACCGTCCGGACGTTCTCAAAGCCCGCCTCCTCCATCATACGACGCAAGGCGGCCGGAGACGGGAGGAACCAGTTCCAGCCGCTGCGATTCAACTGTTCCTGCGTCCCATAGCCGTAGATCCGGCTGCCTTCAAACCGGCACAGGGGTTCCGGATGGTTGATGCCCGCGGATTCGAGGAGGATGATCCCACCCACGGTGAGGCTGTTGAACAGGATGCGCAACGCCAGGACGGGATCGGACAGATGGTAAATGACGCCGGGGCAATGCACGATGTCGAACCGGTGGCGGAACTGGGCCGTGTTGCACTCGTAGAGCGACGTGGCCCGGACGGACACACGCTCCTCCAGGCCAAAGGCGCGGCATAGAAACGCCGTCATGTCGGCGTACTTCTTTACTTCTTCGATGGCCAGTACGTGGCTCTGCAAACCGGCCAAAAGGAGCGTGGTTCCGCCGGTCCAGCAACCGACATCCAGGACGGTCTTGTCCTCGAAGTCCTTCAAGTCGATGGCGAAGAGCGCCATGAAGTTGGCCAGCACCTCGATATGCCGGTCGCCCATACGGCCCTGAAGTCTGAAATCGCCGAAGTCATGATGGTGTCCCCAATGGAACTTCACACTCAGGTCACGCTGCCAGGGCAATTCATCATCGGCATACCCCTCGGTCTGGCTGTCGATCCTGTCCAGTTGTGACAGGAGGTGCTGGCGGAACGCGTCCTTGTCCATGGAGTGAAGGCGGTCTGTCCGGTACACAGCAAATCGGGATCGCAGCGCCTCAGAGAGGGCGCGGACTCGTTGTTCATCAACGAGACGGGGCTGGAGAACCGGCCACCGGGCCCGGACACCCTGCAGTAATTGCTGCGGTGAACGGGTGTAGAGCTTTCGCAAGACGCCCTTCATAGGAATCTCCAGGTCTTATATCGTCCAGTGAAACACGGACTTGGCGGTTCTCATGCTAGTGTTGTCCTGGGTTGCGAGCAAGCTGAATCTTGTTCCCCTCATGCCGATCGCGTCGTTTCGCTCCTCGTTGACGGATGGAAAAGCATTTGACAAAGTTCCTGCGAATCCGTACACAGAGGGCCGTGACGTATGTGACAATCTGAAGACGGATGTGGCCGGCCGGGGCGCGGGCGCCTGTACATTCGTTCGCGGGTCCGTTGCAGGAATCCGTGTCACCGTCGCGTGCCTTACTGGAACAGCCGTGTAGAGCGTTATGGGTGAGTGCATTGTCAAGGTGGTGGTCGGGCTGGAGATCCATGTTCACTTGGCCACGCGGACGAAGATGTTTTGCGGGTGCGAGCTGGCCTATGGCGGATCGGCCAACACGCGCACGTGCCCGGTGTGCATCGGGATGCCGGGTGTGCTGCCGGTGATGAATCGCCAGGCGTATGAGTACGCCGTGCTGACGGCCCTGGCGCTGAACTGCGAGATCGCCCGCTTCACCAAGTGGGACCGCAAGAGCTACTACTATCCGGATCTGCCGAAGAACTACCAGATCAGCCAGTACGACCTGCCGCTGAGCCGCAATGGGTTTATTGAGATTCCGTTGGAGGGTGGGCGAACCAAGACCGTGCGGATCGTCCGGGCCCATCTGGAGGAGGACGCGGGCAAGAACGTCCACACGCTGGGGCCGTTCTCGGCCGTCGACCTGAACCGGGCCGGGGCGCCGCTGCTGGAGATCGTCACCGAGCCGGACATGAACAGCCCGCAGGAGGTGCGCATCCTGGCCCAGGAACTGCAACGCATCGTGCGATACCTCGGCGTCTCCGAGGGGGACATGCAGAAGGGCCACATGCGCTTCGAGCCCAACGTCAACCTGCACATCACGCGGGAGGGGCAGGTCTTCAAGACGCCCATCAGCGAGGTCAAGAACCTCAATAGCTTCCGCGCCATCGAGCGGGCCGTGGCCTACGAGGTCGAGCGGCAACGCGACGAGTTCATCGAGACGGGCGTCACGATGCAGACGGGCAACAAGCGGACGTTCGGCTGGGACGACGCCAACCAGCGCACCGTGCTGCAACGCGAGAAGGAGGAGGCCCACGATTATCGTTACTTCCCCGACCCGGATCTGGTGCCGGTCGAATTGGACGATGCCTGGCTGGAGCGGATTCGCGCGGGGCTGTGCGAGCTGCCCCTGGCCATGCAGAAGCGGTTCGTGTCGGACTATGGGCTCAGCGACTACGACGCGGCGGTCCTGACGGGTGACCGGGATACGGCCGAGCTGTTTGACGCGGCCGTTCGCGCCGGGGCCGAGGCCAAGCGGGTCTGCAATCTACTGACCCAGACGGGGCTGAAGCTGGCCAACGAAAGGGGCACTACCGTGCGGGTGCTGGGGATTGACGCAGGGCGTCTGGTTGAGCTGACGACGCTGGTCGAAGACGGACAGGTCAGCGCCACCGCGGCGACGACGATCTTTGAGGCCATGACGACCTGCGACGAGTCACCGGGAGGCATCGCCCGACGCCTGAATCTGATGCAGACCAGCGATGCCGGCGAGATTGAATCCCTGGTCGATGAAGTCATCACGGCTCATCCCAAGGCCGTCGAGGACGTTCGCTCCGGGGGCAAGAAGAGCCAGAAGGCCCGTGGTTTTCTACTGGGTCAGGTGATGCAGAAGTCCGGCGGTCAGGCCAATCCGCGAGTGGTGGCCGAGATCCTCGACCGCAAGCTGTAGACTCCGTTCCATAACCCGATTTCGTACGGATCAGAAGCCTGTATCGGTGTAGAGATTCCAACGCGTCGGCCGTTGAAGAGGGGGGTGCCTGAAAAGGGGACGGTTATTCCCTGCGCAGGCATCATGGCGAAAGACCTCTCTGTGAGCCTCGCTCAACTCACCCGGACGGCGGGCCCCAGCGGAACCGCGTGCCTGTCGGGCCGTCGGACGCCGGGGTTTTCAAGCATCAGTCATCCAGTATCTGATCGCGGGTGATACCAAAGGTTCGCTGAAGCTTGCTCAGGTAAGCATCCAGGACTTGGGCTCCCGGGCTGCTGCAGGACGTGTGCCCAATCCGCACCGGACGGCAGGGGCCCTCGGAATTACCAGGGGACAGGATGATGACCTCGCCGCCCTTGGCTTTGATGCGATACCCGTGCCGTTGCAGGTAGCGTTCGAGCTGTTTCCATTTGACGGCACGACGGCTCATGGTGTTTCTCAGGTGAACGCCAAGTCGCTCTTGAGCCGCCGATGGTGTTGCTGGGCAGACGTATCGACCTGTACGGTCAACTGAGCGGGCCAGTCGCCGTGAACCTGCTTGCACGCGATTTCGTAGACCTCCGCGGGCAACGGCAAAGCCGTCTCGGCCATGCGGCGAATCTCGGTCGGGGCAGGGGACTTGACTTGTACGGTAGGGTCCTCGGCGGCCAGGTCCAAGATGGCCTTGACGCCGCGCATAAGGTCAACCAAGGCATCGAGGACACTGTCGCCGTCGCCGATCTGATCCGTGTCCAGACTGTGGGCGATCCAACGACGGGCCTCGTGGTCGTAATAGATGACACATTGGTCACGGAAGTGCCGTTTTGCTGGTCTGGTACCCATCTCGTCCTCTGTCGATGCGATAGACAACGGTCCCCTGTTTCCTTTCCCCTCGGACTGGCCGGAGCCCGTTAGCCCACATACAGTCTACCTACTCCGTTCGGCTGAATCAAGGGCCGCGCTTGACAAAAGTGCCCACCACTCCCATCTGTCCGATGACGGAGTGCACAGGCCTGGGGGCGCGTCGCATTTCAGATTGAACGCTGGAGGGGTCAGCAAGCCCGGGCTGGGCAGCGACCTCAGGTATGCGCTGACGTGGCCGATTCGCCACCGGACGGATGGTTCGATGTTGGACGGGCAGCGCATAGAAACAGGCCCCGCGGTCAAGCCGCAAGGCCTGTTGAATGCGTATCCATCCGTTGGATCAATACACGCTAGCGTGCACTGGTCTTACCGGCGGCGTCGAATCAGCGCCAGACCGCCCAGACCCAGCAGGAGCATCGAGGCCGGCTCGGGAATCGCACCGATGCTGTAGAAGTTCTTGCCCGAATCCTGCGAGCCAAACGTGTACACGCCGGCCGGCAACATCGCCGCATAGACGCTCATCTGCCGGTCCACACTTCCATCCGCCTTCTCACGGATGAACAGATCCAGCCCCGTGTCCTGGAACGTGCCGGGTGCGGCAAAAGCCGCCACAACGGCATCCACGGCGTCCTGCTGCGTCGCGAACGCGCCATCGCTGTTCCACTCGGCCGGGATGCGGTCGTCGATCGTGATCGCCACCATCGCCGCCACGTTCAGCGTGACAGTATACGTCACGTCCGTCTCGCCGCCGTTCTTGTCCGTGTTGAACGTCAGGACGTACTCGGCCCCAGCCAGTTGAGCCGGCGTGTTGACCCAGGGGTACTCGCGATCCATGAACACGTACTGTCCATCGGCAAGGGTACCGACGATGGGGTCCGTGTTACCGTCGAACACGCCGATCCAAGCTCGGTCACCCGACTGACCGTTGCTTCGGTCGACGGCCCCGATGAGGACGCCAGCCGAGGCAATCCCGCTGACAGCCAGGACCAGTGCCAAAACCAATACTTTCTTCATGCTGTTCTCCTCCGAACAGGGTTTGCTTGCCCGTTTCCGTGCGTCTGCCTGCCGGTGACGGGCCTCACCGGAGGCGACACCAAACTCACGACATGAACCACATAAGGGCGGCTGCTTCGGGGCGCGCACGCGCACACCCTCCACCCGGCGTGCATCCTGCATCATCTGGCGGTTCGCTGGAGTGATCTCACCTCCCCCCGCCCGACTTCGTCGGGCTCCGGTGTATCCTCCACCACGCCTGCCTCCGGCATCGATGGTGTCCATCATCCCCCACCACCGATAATATCACATGATACCTTGCCCTGCCACTGCGAGTCAAGGACGAATTCGCAAAAATCTGGCCTGAACGAAATCTCTTCTTGAAAATGCGTCTGCGGCGGGTTTGGTCTCGCCGCCGCAAAAGGGTCCATTGCAGGGGGCTTGTGGCCCGGTCGGGGCGGCGATATACTGCCCACATGGAGATTCGAAACGCGACAGTGCAAGACGCCCAGGCGATTCACGAGCTGATCAGCACCCATGCCCAGCGGGATCGGATGCTTTTCAGGCCCATCTCAGACGTTTTTGAGGGCTTGCAGGCCTTTTTCGTGGCCGAGATCGAGGACCGGGTGGTCGGGTGTTGCGCGCTGAAGATCATCTGGTCGGACCTGGCCGAGATCCAGTCTTTGGCCGTCCGTGAGGGCTGGGCCGGTCGCGGAATCGGCCGGGCACTCGTGGAGGC
>DSDH01000446.1 GCA_011055475.1 Phycisphaerales bacterium
CAACGACGCAAGCTGCAACCTCTGCTCATAAGGTCGATTGCGTTGGTGAATCCGCTCGAGACACACCTCGGCGGTGACCCGCAAGAGAAGGACGAGTACGGGTTCGGTCACCCGACCGGCCAACGCCTGGGCCTGTGTATCGTATGCGGCGTACTGGATGCTGTCCAATGTCCGTCGGGCGAACAGGCGATCCTTGTCAAACACGTAATCGCTGACATAGACCACGCCCGGCAAGAGACGGTCCCGGTCCAACTGCTCGACACGACTGCGCAGGAAGTACAACTGGCTATCCAAGGCCAGGTCCTTGCGGCCCGCGCATACCTGCGGCAGATACGGGTTCGTATCGTAGGCCTCGGCGATCATCTCCCCCTCCAACGCCTCGGCCAGGGCCCGCGCCAACGTGGTCTTGCCGGCGCCGATGCAGCCGGCTACGGCCACGAGCTGAGGGCGGTTCGGGTCCCGCACGAAGTCCCCACCCCCCAACCGCTCGGCCAGGATCCGCATCGAGCAACCGAGCCTGGGATGGATCCTATCCGGGGCCACTTCGCACAGCCCCCGAAGCACGAAACTTCGCAGGTGCATCTCCGGGTGCGGCACGATCAGCCCATCGCGATCGATCACGCGATCCCCATACAACAGCAAGTCCAGATCGATCGGCCGGTCCTGCCAGCGGCCCGCCGGCGCCCGGCCCAGTTGCGTCTCGATCTTCTGCAGCCACCGCAGCAGGGCCTCCGGCTCCAGGCACGTGCGGACCCGCACCACGGCGTTCAAGTACGCTCCGTGCGAGGCGACCGTCAAGGGCGCCGTCTCGTAAGCGGTGCTGGCGGCCTCCAGGGTGACGCCCTCGGTCCGCGCCAGGGCCTGCCGCGCGGCCTCCAGGTAGGCCTCGCGGTCGCCCTGGTTGCCGCCCAGGCCGATGCAGGCCACGACTTGTTCACGCGACTGCGGCATATCGCCCCGTCGCCTACAGGCGTGCCATACGCTCCATCGCCTCGCGCACCCGTTCGGGATGGTTGAAGGCGCTGAGCCGCAGGTAACCTTCACCGGCCGCTCCGAACCCGGCGCCGGGCGTGCCGACCACGTGCGCCCGGCGTAACATTCGGTCAAAAAAGTCCCACGAGGCCATTCCATCGGGCGTCCGAAGCCACAAGTACGGGGCGTTCACCCCGCCGTAAACGGTGTAACCGGCCTGCTGCAGGGCCTGGCGCATCATACGGGCGTTGTCCATGTACAACTCGATCACGCGGCGGACCTGCTCACGGCCGGCGTCCGTATAGACCGCAGCCGCGGCGGCCTGCGAGAGGTAACTGGCCCCGTTGAACTTCGTGCAGTGCCGCCGGCTCCATAAGGGATGCACGTCCACCGCCGTGCCGTCCTTGCGCCAGGCCTTGAGCCCCTTGGGCACGACCGCCAGCGCACAGCGCACCCCCGTGAAGCCAGCCGTCTTGGAAAAGCTGCGGAACTCCACCGCCACCTCCCGCGCGCCGGGCACCTCATAGATCGAGTGCGGCACATCGGGCTCCGTGATGAACGCCTCGTACGCCGCGTCGAACAGGATGATCGCACGATTGGCCTTGGCGTATTCTACCCACACGCGGAGCTGATCGTGCGAGGCGACCGCGCCGGTTGGATTGTTCGGGTAGCACAGGTAGATCAGGTCCACCGGCTCGCCGGGCAGCGCGGGGACGAACTGGTTGTCCTCCGTGCAGGGCATGTACACGATTCCCTCGTAACGGCCCCGGTCATCGGCCCTGCCGGTGCGGCCGGCCATCACGTTCGTATCCACGTACACGGGGTAGACCGGGTCGGCCACGGCCACCACGTTGTCCACGGCGAACATCTCCTGGATATTGCCCGTGTCGCACTTGCTGCCGTCGCTGATGAAGATCTCATCGGTCTCCACCTGAACGCCCCGAGGCCGATAGTCGTTCTCCACGACCGCCCGACGGAGGAATTCGTACCCCTGCTCGGGCCCGTAACCCCGCATCGTCTCGGCTTGGGCCATCTCATCGACCGCACGGTGCATGGCCTCGATCACCGCCGGGACCAGCGGCTCGGTCACGTCGCCAATGCCCAGCTTGATGATCCGTGCATCGGGGTTTTCCGCCGCAAATGCCGCCACTCGCCGGGCAATCTCGGGGAACAGATACCCGGCCCGCAGCTTCAAGAAGTTCTCATTGACCGTGATCATTAAACCTCGCCACATCCCTCAGAAACCAGCGCATACGTCCGTCCCTGCCACAAGAGTGAGGATTGTAGTCCGCGCCACCGGCGGGGTCAATGCGAAACCCCGCGCCCCGCGCCGGCACCCGGTGAAAACATGTAACCCCCGCAGGAGAAAAGGCGTATAATCAGTGAAGCAAGCCCCCGTCGGTCTGTATGGAGAAGGCCATGAATAGACGTTACCTGCACATCACATTGCCGGCCGTGCTTTTGGGAATCGCGATTCTGGTGGGCGTCGGGGTCGCTGTCTGGACCCTTTACGCGCAGCCCGAAGAGGTCGGCGGCCCGGAGGGCGCGACGCCGGTTCCGTCGCCTTCCTCGGCAGGCAGCGCCACGGCCGGATCGGACCAGCCGGCCCCCCTCAGCGAGGAGGACCGCCAGTTTTTGCAATGGCTGGATGAGAGTATCGCCACGGCCGAGCACGCCACGCCCGCCACCGACGTGGAACCCCCATCGTCGCGGCCGGCCGGCTCCATGGCCAGCCACGATCGGCCGTGGGGGCCGGAGCACACGGGGGCATCCGGCGGCGGCATCGGCGACTGGCGGACCCTGTGGAGCGATCTGGAATTGACCGAAGCCGAACAGATGCGGCTGCGACAGGGGTTTCTCCTGGGCATTCAACGATGGCAGGCCATGTCGCCGGAACAGAGAGAAGCCCAGGCCGAGAGATTCAGGGCCCTGGGCCAGCGCTGGCAGATGATGTCGGATGAGGAACGGCAGCGGGCCAGCCAGCGGATGCGCGACCGCTTCGAAGAGTGGCGTCACAGCGGCCAAGCCGAACTGCCTGATGTGTCGGAACTCGAGCAGTTGTTGGACTGACCAGCCGGCCCCTGCGAGGAGGCTCCGTCGCGCACCGCGGAACACCGGAAAGGCATCCGCCGTCGTCCATGCCGCACGCCGGAGCGAATTTGGCCTTACCAGCTTTGCAGGTCCCACTCGGTCCGGGCGGTCGAAACCGTCGAGCGGCGGACCACCAGGCGGATGGGCAACAGCACATCCTGCAGCTTGGCCTCCGGATCGGCCAATCGTTCGAGCAACAATTCCGCCGCGGCCCGCCCCATCTCATAACGCGGCACGTCAATCGTCGTCAGGGGCGGCTCGACCAGGCTCGATACAAAAATGTTGTCGAATCCGACGATTTTGACGTTGTCGGGGACACGGCGGCCCTGTTCGGCCAAGACCTTGAGCGCTCCGATCGCCATCTGGTCGTTGGCGCTGAGCACGCCGTCCAGATCGGGATTGTCATGGAGCAGTTGCTGCATCGCCGCATAGCCCCGTTCCGGCGAAAAATCCCCCTTGGCGATGGCCTTGGGCCCGACCGTCAGACCGGCTTGCTGCACTTGGTCCTTGAAGCCGCACAGTCGATCGTTGGCCATGGAGCAGAAGGCCGGCCCGGCAATGTGCACAAGCCGACGGCAGCCGCACGCCACGAGGTGTCGCACCGCCAGCCGCGATCCCTCGTAATTGTCGATTCGCACCGATAGAATCGGAGCGCGGTCGACCTTCCGCTCCAGCGACACCACGGGAATCCGCTTCTTCGGCCCGCCCAGCCGCGCCAGAAACCGCACGTATTCGGTATTCTTGAAGTCCGCGACGCTGTCAAGGATGATCCCGTCGATCCAACTGCCCCGCAGCATGCGGACCACCTCGCGCTCCCGCGTATCGCTGAAGTCGGTGTTGCAGAAGGTCAGCCGGTAGCCCCGCTTTGAGACGACGTCCTCGATGCCCCTGACGACGGGCGGGAAGAACACGCTGTTGAGATTGGACAACACGATCCCGATCACGCGGGTGTTCTTGCTCTTCAGCCCGCTGGCGACGGGGTTGACCTCATAGCCCAAGGCCTCGATCGCATCGTACACCCGCTTCCGCAAGGGCTCACTGACGAACTTCGTGCCCCGCGTCACGTGTGAGACCGTCGCGATCGACACCCCGGCCAGCCGGGCGACGTCCTTGATGTTGGCCATGCCTGTCATCTCACTCCATGTGAACAGCGCCTCACAGCCACCCCAGGATCAATACGGCCGCGTCCTCGCGGGCAACGGATCGCGGGTCCGCCCCACCCGGTCCAGAAGAACCGCCATCAACGTACCCCGCATCGAACTGTAGGCCGGGTCATGAAACCGGTTGTCGAATTCGTTGGGGTCCTTCTCCAAATCGTACAACTCCCCGTCGTCGGTGCCGCTGAAAATCGTGAAACGCCACTTGTGGTTGCGAATCGTGAACGTGTCGATCGTGTGCCGCCGGTCGGTCGCGGGACGCGCTGGGCCCGGCCCCTGCCAGTCCGGTGAGGTGGCCCCCGAACTGACGGACTCGATGTACGCGTAATCGTAGGGCGTCTGGTCCGTGTCCCCTCGGCAGATCGGCGCCAGGCTCCGACCCTGGACGCCAAGGGGCGTCTCGAGCCCAACCAGCTCGCAGATCGTCGGCAGAATATCGGTCTGCTGAACCAGGCCCTCGATGGTCCGCCCGGCGCCAATGCGACCGGGCCAATTGAAGAACAGCGGCACGTTCGTACAGCCGGCGTAGTGATAGGGCCCCTTCCACCACAGCCAGTGATCGCCCAGCATGTCCCCATGATCGGCGACGAAGACGACCAGCGTGTTCGACCGCACGCCCAGCGCGTCCAGGGTCCCGATCAGCCGCCCCACGCACGCGTCGATCAGCGTCATCTCGCCGTAGTGTTTCGCCCGCTGTTCCTTGAGTCGTTCCGTGTGACGCGTCATGTTGCGGCTCCGGGCGATCGAACGGAACCGGCCGCTCTCCAGCTCATCGTCCCGGCGGATCGGATCGGGCATATCCTCCGGATCGTACAGGGTCCCATACGGCGGGGGCGGGTTGTAGGGCTGGTGCGGATCTACAAAGCTGCAAAACGCAAAGAAGGGCGTCTTTTCACGGACGCATCGCGTGATGAAATCGATCGTGTGCCGCGCGGTCCAGCCGCTGTTGTGAACCTCGGCCGGAAGCTGGTCATCGGGCTTATCGTAGTACTCGGGGTGATGCTCCTTGATCCACAGATGATGCTCGCCGCTGCGGCCGTCCTCGCCCAAATGAAACTCCTGGAACCCGTAGAACGGCTTCGGATGCCTCTCCATGGTCGGCAGGTCGCTCTTGCGATAGGGCCAGTGCGGCAGGAAGTGAAACTTGCCCGCGCCGCCCGTGCGGTACCCCGCCGCGGCGAAGATATCCGCCAGCGTCGTTTCGGTCTCGGGCAGCGGCACGCCGTTGGACCACACGCCATGGGCCATGGGGTAGCGCCCCGTAAAGATCGTCGCCCGCGCCGGCATGCACGCCGGGCATTGCGTGTGGCACCCGGTGAACTTTACGCCGCCCTCGGCCAGCCCATCCAGGTGTGGCGTCTTAATGATGGGGTTGCCATAGGCCCCCATGTCATCCAGCCGCTGCGTATCGGTCATGATCAACAGCACGTTGGGCGAACCGCCTGCCTCGGCGCCAATCGCCTCCACCCCCGAAAGAAGAAAACCGGCGGCGCCTCCCATACTCAGCGCCAATCCGGTTCCCACTGATGCGCGCAGAAACGCGCGGCGTGTCCACTTGTCCATCCCACCTGTCTCCCAACCAAGACGGATCGGCCACCGACCCGCCGGGACGGGCCGCCCGAAGGCCCGGGCGACGTCCCGAGAACCGGTTACCACTCGGTTACGACGATGTTGCGGTATGCCACCGGACCGTGGTTGCCCTGAAACATCAGGGGACCGGTGGGCTTCTCGCGGCCGTCCACGCCACCCGGCGTCTGCTGCGGCATGACCAGGCTCTCGTGCAGGAGGCGGCCATTGAGCATGACGCGAATGAAGCGGGCGTTCTTGATTTTCCGTCCGGCGTTGTCAAACACCGGTGCCTGCCAGTCGATGACGTACTTCTGCCACGTACCCGGCGGCGTGGTCGCGTTCACGGGAGGCGGGGCCGCCCCGTAGATAGCCCCCATGTCGCCGGGGCCCATCGTCGTGCGCCCGAAGCTGTCCAGCACCTGCACCTCGTACTCGCCCATCAAGTACACACCGCTGTTGCTGCCGCGAGGCACCATGACCTCCACCTCGAAGCGCCCGCTCCCGAACCGCTGTTTCGAATAGAAATCCTGGCTCTCGCCGTGCGCCTGGGTCGCGTTGATCATCGCGCCCGTGCCCGGCCGCACCGCCAGGAGCTTCGGGTCGGCGGGGTCGACCGCCGGCACGCCCACGGTCCACAGATTCGCCTTGCCGCTGCCGGCATTGGCCATCCAATTGTCCAGGTCCTTGCCGTTGAACGGCTCGGAGACCTTACCCACCACCAGGATCGAGACCTCCTTGAACCGCACGTCCATGTCCGCTCCACCGTGCAGTTGGAGCGCCAAGCGGCCTTTCTTTCGACCCGGATCATCCTTCAATTCGGCCGTCTTGTAGCCGTTCACGTGCACGACGATGTCGCCCCCGCGGGCGTAGACCGTCATGGTATTCCATTCGCCGGGGCGGAACCACGTCGCCACGTCCTGGGCCGAGGGCCGGACCACCCAGGCGCGACCGCCCGTTTCGTACAATCCGCCCACGTCGTTGGCCGGGTCAATCTCCGCCTGGAAGCCGTGCACCCCCACCGCATCACCGGATTCATCGACACGGAAATAGAACCCGCTATTGCCCTTGAGCGCCTGGAACCGCACGCGGGCGACGAAATCGCCGAACACCTCGTCGCTCACCAGTAACCCGTGCCGGCTCTCCGACGCCGATGAGGTCCCGATCAACGTGCCGTTCTCCACCTTCCATGAGCCGCCCGGCAGCGTATGCCATCCATCCAGCGTCTGGCCGTCGAAGATAGGTTTCCACACGTGGCGTCCCAAGTCCTTGATACGGATGTTCTTCCAGCGGACCTGGGCCTCCACGCCGCGGGGCACGCTGTGCACTTGCAGCCCGATGAAGCCGCTCAGGTCCGTCGTATCCACGAAGTCCGCACACGGCACGCCGTTGACAAACGTGCGAATCCTGGGCCCGATGCACTCAATGCGATAATGGTTCCACTGTCCTTCCTTATAGGCCCTGGACGCGACCGGGTCCTGGGCCGTCGCGTACAGCCACAGGCTCTTGCGGGCCTCGTCCCACACGCCCCCGCTGCTGCCGCTGGCCGTTGAGGCGATCTCCACCTGATAGCCGTACACGTCCCCGGCCTTGTGTCGGGCCTCAATCCGCCGTCCATCCCGCCACACGGGAACGACGGTATCGTGATGGTACACGTGGCTGCGCACCTGGATGCCGCTGTTGAGCTTGGGATCGCACTGCACGTCCAACTCGAGAATGAAATCGCCGTACTCCCGCTCGGTGCACAGGAACGTATTGGCGCTGCCCTCCACGGTGCGACCGACGATGCACCCCTCCTCGACGCGATACTCGGCCACGCCGCCGCGCACCTGCCAGCCGTCCAGGCTCCGGCCGTCGAACAGACTTTGCCACGGGGCCTCCTGGCCCGCGCAGACCGAGACCATACCACCAATCAAAAAAAGGAGAAGGACGTGTCTGATAGTCATACCGGTGTCTCCTTGCCGGGACGAGAAAAGACGCCGCGGGCCCTGGGGCCCCGTGATGCCTCCCGGCCGCATCACCCTCGGCAGGTCAGCCATAAAACGTCGGCATTATACCTACCCCGACGCCAAACGCAAGCCGCTGTCCGAAAACATCTCACCCGGTATCCAAGAGGTGCATCGCGTACCGTATGGCACGGTGCGAAGGGTGCGATGCGGCGCATCGTGGGCATCGCGACCGGCCGATCCGCCCGCCCGATTCCGCGGCGGCGGCGGCGGCGTTGACAGCCTCCAGACCCCCGACTATAATGCGGCCTCACGTGTGGCGAGCCCTGTCAGCCGGTCACACACTATAACCGAAGGGAGCTTTCTATGCCCAGAACGACGTCACGATGCCGGGCCGTGGGATTGGCGCTGCTCACCGCGGCGGTGATGCTGACCGGCTGCGCCCAGCCACGAATGTTCACCCGGCAACAGGAACAGGCCGTCAGTCTCTACGTTGACGCCATGATGCTCAACGACCTCAACGAGCACGAGAAGGCCATCGAGAAGCTCAACGCCGCCGTCCTGCTCGACCCGGAATTCGCCCTGGCCTTTTCCATGAAGGGTGACATCTACCAGAAGCTCCAGCAATATGAAAAGAGCGCCGAGGCCTACGAGGCGGCCACGACGATGGACCCGTGGTCGTTCAAGGACTTCTTCAACCTGGGCAAGGTCACCCAGATCATGAAGCAGTGGACGCGGGCGATCAAGGCCTACGTGCGGGCCTGCGAGCTGGAGCCCCAACACTATGAGGCGCACATCAGCGCCGCCAAGTGCTACTACGAGACGGAGAACTACGAGCAGGCCGCCCAGTACGGGCGTCGCGCCAAGGAGATCGACCCGCAGGCGGCCGACCCCGAGCTGCTGCTGGGCGACATCCACGAGGCGAACAAGGATCATGAAGAGGCCATCCGGGCCTATCGGCGGGCCCTTGAATTAGAGGGCAACAACCCCAAGATCATGGTCGCCCTGGCGGTCGCCTACCTGCGGACGGGCCGGTTCGCCGCGGCCGAGGAGCTGCTGAACACGGCCATCGAGATCGACGGGCAAAACGGCATGGCCCATCAGTACCTTGGTTTCGCCAAGCTCAAGCTTGAGAAGACCGACGAGGCCATCAGAAGCTACCGCCGTGCCGTGGCGCTGGATGACCAGGACTGGATGGCCCACAAGGGTCTGGGCGTGGCCTATGTCATCAAGAGCATCGCCACCAACGATCCAGGCCTCAAGACCCAGGGCATTGAGGAATGGCGCACGTCCCTGAAGATTGAGCCCGACCAGCCGAAGCTCCAGGACCTGCTGGACAAATACGGCGAGTGAGCCGCCGATGCCGGACGCACCTGCGCAAAGCAAGACGACCCGCTCGACGCCGTCGGCCCCCAATGACGCCGGCGTTGTGTCGCGTCAGTGGCCCGATCTGCCGGGGCACCTGCTCTTCTGGCTCCTCGCGGCGCTGGGACTGGCGGCGGATCTGTGGACCAAGTCGGCCGTTCACGCTTGGCTCCGCACGCTGCCCGACCAGCGGTATACCGTCGTGCAGGACTACGTGTGGTTCGTGATCCGCTTCAATCGCGGGGCGGCCTTCAGCATGTTCCAGGGACGCACGGGCCTGTTGTTGGCCGTCGCGGGGGTGGCTCTGGTGGTGGTGTTCGGGCTGTTCTTGTTTACGTCCGCCCGGCAACGCCTCCTACAGATCGCCCTGGGGCTTCTGACGGCGGGGATTCTGGGCAATCTCTACGACCGGCTCTTCAACGAGGGGGCCGTGCGGGACTGGATCGAGGTGGTCATCCCCATCGTCGACTACCGCTGGCCGGCGTTCAACGTCGCCGACAGCCTTTTGTGCGTCGCCGTGGGGCTGATCGTCCTGCTGAGCTTCACATCATCATCTTCTCGAACACCTGCTCGTCCACGAAGATAGGCGCTTCCAGCCCGACGGCCAGCGCGATCGCATCCGAGGGTCGGCTGTCGATCCGCACCGTCTGCCCGCCCTGGTCGATCACCAGCTCGGCATGGAACACGTGATCCCGCAGGTCCGTTACGACGACGCGGTCCAGCCGTCCGCCCATCGCGCGAATCGTACCGGCCAGCAGGTCATGCGTCATCGGTCGCGGCAGCTCGATGCCCTTGAGCCGCCGGTCAATCGCCAGGATCTCCGGCATGCCGATCACGACCGGAAACCGTCGCTCGCCGTCGATCTCCGCCAGGACGATGATCTGCTTGTCATCCGCCTCGTTGATCAGGATTTTCGAGAGTTCCACCGGGACTTCCATCGGCTCTGCGCCTCCGCCGGACCCGTCCGCCGACCGCCGTGGCTGGTCGCCGCACGCTCCGGTCAATCCAGCTCGGCCAGGTGGCTCTCCACCGCCTGGAGCTGTTCGGTTAGCTCGACCTCTCGCTGCCGCGCCTGGGCCACCACTTCCGGCTTGGCCCGTTCGACGAAATTCGGGTTCTCCAGCTTCGCCCGCACGCCCCGCAGCGCCCCTTCGATCTGTTGCCGCTGCTTGTCCAGCCGCTGCCGCTCGGCCTGGGGGTCGATCACATCGTGGACGAACACCTGCAAATCCTCCACCACCACCGCGGCCGCGTTGGCCGGCTTGGCCAGGTCCGCCCCGACGTCAAAGGCCTCCAACCCCGCCAGTTGGCATACCAACGCTGCATGAGCGGCCAGTTCGGCGCACGACGGGGCCGGGCCGGTCGCCGAGGCCCGCAGTTGGTCCTTGGGCGAAATGGTGTAGCGGTTGCGCACCTCGCGAATCTGCCGGATCACGCCCTGCACGCGCTCCATTTGTCGTACGATGTCCGGATCGATCTGTTCATCCAGCCGGGCGGGCCAAGCGGCCACGATCAGCGCCTCCGAGGCCGGCGCCGTCGCCAGCGACCCCAAGTCCCGCTGCGGCGCGACCTCGTTGAGCCGGGCGAAGATGCCCTCGGTGATGAACGGCACGAACGGGTGCAGGAGCCGCAGCGTTTGATCCAGCACGAACGCCAGCACGGCCTGCGCGATCGGCCGATCCTCTTCATCGGCCATCCGCGGCTTGGCCCACTCCAGGTACCAGTCGCAAAGCTCGTTCCAGAAGAAGCGATACAGCGCGTTGATCGGCTCGTTGAAGCGGTATTGCTCGATCGCGTCGGTCACCTCGGCGATCGTCGAGGCCAGCCGCGAGAGGATCCACCGATCCACCGGCTTCATCCTTCCCGCGTCGAACCGTCCCGGCTCCATGCCTTGCAGGTTCATCATCGCGAACCGCGAGGCGTTCCACAGCTTGTTGCAGAAGTTCCGCCCGATGTCGAACTTGGGGCTGGTGTTCGCGGTCCGGCCATCCGGCAGCGTCATCTCCTCGACCGGCATCCGCACATCCTGCGTGTCGGTCGTCATGCTGGCCAGCGTGAACCGCATCGCATCGGCCCCGTGGCTGTCGATGACCACCTGCGGGTCGATGCCGTTGCCCAGGCTCTTACTCATCTTGCGGCCCAGGCCGTCCTGGATCATCGCGTGGATGTACACGTCCCGGAAGGGAATATCGCCGACGCAATACTGGCCCATCATCACCATCCGCGAGACCCACAGCGTGATGATCTCCCGCGCCGTGCATAGCACATCGCCCGGATAGTACGTCTTCAATTCGGGCGTGTCCTCCGGCCAGCCCAGCGTGCTGAACGGCCACAACGCCGAACTGAACCAGGTATCCAGCACATCATTATCCTGCACCCAGCCTTGGGATCCCACTTGCCCTTCTAGGTTCTGACGGCCTGGGGCAACACACAAATACGCGACCGGCCCCTCATCGGAGCCCATCTGCATCACCTGCACAGAGTCGCCCGGCAGATCGACCGACTGCTCTCCGGCCTTGCTCCAAACCGGTATCCGGTGTCCCCACCAGAGTTGGCGGCTGATGGGCCAGTCGCGCACGTTCTCCAGCCACGTCTGGTAGGTCTTGGCGTAGCGATCCGGCGTGAACCGCAGCCGCCCATCCACCAGCGGCTTGAGGGCCAGGCCCGCCAGCGAGTTGACCGGCACATCGGTGCCCTCGATCAGGCCCGTGCCGAACTTGTCGGCCAGGTGGTCGATGGGCTTCTTGACCGCCACGTACCACTGATCGGACAGGTACGGCTCGATGGGCACGTGGCTGCGGTAGCTGTGGCCCACCTCGTGCGTATACTCCCGCACCTCGGCCAGCAGCTTCTCCTGGCGGAAGTACTCCACCACCGCCTCGCGGGCCTCGAACCGGTCCATGCCCAGCAGGGCCTCCACGTCCGGATTCTGCACCTCGTCCCAGTCGGCCCAGCCATGCCGCTCGCTGATCGTCCCATCCGGCGCCAGCACGTTGATGACCGCCAAGCCGTGCCGCTGGCCGATCTCCCAGTCATACGGATCGTGGGCGGGTGTGACCTTCAAAAAGCCGGTGCCGTACCGGGCCTTTTCATCCTCGCTGTCGGGATCGGGCAATACCACGTGCTCGTCGGCGATGATGGGGATCAGCCGCCCCACGATCGGCAGCCGCACCATCTTACCCACCAAGGCCGCGGCCCGCGGATCGGCCGGGTGCATCGCCACGGCCGTATCGCCCAGCATCGTCTCCGGCCGCGTCGTCGCCACGGTCACGTGCTCCAGCACCTGCCCATTGATCCGCACGGGCGTGACCAAGGGGTACCGCAGGTACCAGAAGTGCCCCTGGACCGTCTCGTGCTCCACCTCGTCGTCGGCCAGCACGGTCTGCGTCGCCGGGTCCCAGTTCACCAGCCGCTTGCCCCGGTAGATCAGGCCGTCCCGGAACAGGCGGAAAAACGTCTCCCGCACCGCCCGGGCGCAGACCTCATCCATGGTGAACCGCGTGCGGGCCCAGTCGCACGAGCAGCCCATCGCCTTGAGCTGGCTGATGATGCGGGCCTCGTACTCGTCCTTCCACGCCTGGACCCGCGCGACGAAATCCTCCCGCTCGAAATCCGTGCGCCGCTTGCCCTGTTCGGCCAGCAGCCGCTTCTCCACCACCGTCTGGGTCGCGATCCCCGCGTGGTCCGTGCCCGGCATCCACAGCGTGTTGTCGCCCCGCATACGGTGGTGGCGAATAAGGATGTCTTGCAGGGTGTTGTTCAACGCGTGGCCCAGATGCAGCGGAGCCGTCACGTTGGGCGGCGGGATGACGATGCAATAGGGTCGCCGACCTGCCCCATCGGGCTCGGCGTGGAAGTGCCGCCCCGCCTGCCAGATCGCCTGGGCCTGCTCTTCCACCGCCGCCGAGTCATATACCTTGGAAAGCTCTTGATCCATCGTTGTCCGATCTTTTCCTTGTCAGAATGTAGGGCTACTTTAGGTCGCCGGGGGGTGTTTGTAAAGGATGAACCGCCGCAGGCACGTGGGAGGAAGGGCCTCGGCATCTGGGGATCGGCCAGAGCATACCCACGGCAGACGTGGGCATGGCACCGGGCATACCGAGCTGAATCGCACACACAATCCGGGTCCCAAGCTGCGCAAACCCCATTTTGTCTTTTCGACCAGGTACCTCTTGCACGGATGATGCCACGCCCGTATATTACGCGTCTTGTACACGCGGAACAGGTAGCGCCCCTCGTGCCCGTGTCATGCGGCCACCGGGGCGATGGGGCGTAAAGGTCGTGTTTGTGTGACGTGTGGCCGGAGTCTATCACGGAGGTCGAAATGAAGCTGAGCCGATCGTCGGAGTACGCCCTGATGGGCGTGGCCTACATTGCCCTGAATCAGAAGAGCCGGCCCGTGCTCGCCAGCCGGATTGCCAAGGAATACGGCATTCCGGTCGAGTACCTGCTCAAAATCCTGCAACAACTGGTCCGCAGCAGCGTGCTGATCAGCAAGCGGGGACCTCGTGGGGGCTTTACGTTGGCCAAGCCCGCCAACCAGATCAGTCTGGCTGAGATCATCGAGGCCGTCGAGGGGCCCATCCGCGGCGAAGCCTACATGGCCGAGCAGACGAACAACGTGCCCTTCAGCCTCAAGATGGAAGAGGTCTGCAGCCGTGCCGCCGAAGCCATGCGAAAAGTCTGTGAACAAGCCACGCTGGCTGATATGATCGGGGGAAAATAGGACCCACGAACGGACCAGCGTATGGACATCAGACAGTTTCAGCGGCTTATTCATGATCGGTATGCGCAGCGCGACCGCCAGCGCGGCACCCCCGCGACGTTTATGTGGTTCATCGAGGAGGTCGGCGAACTAGCCACGGCCCTGGCCGGTGAGGACCAGAACGCCAAGGCCGAGGAGTTCGCCGACGTCTTCGCCTGGCTGTGCACCCTGGCCAACATCAACGACGTCGACCTGCAGGACGCGATCGCCAAATACACCGATGGCCGCGTCGAAGGCTTCAAATAGGGGCTCGCAGACGAAGAACGGAGGACAGGCGGCGGTGGGATTCGAACCCACGAATAACGGTTTTGCAAACCGTCGCCTTAGGCCTCTTGGCTACGCCGCC
>DSDH01000673.1 GCA_011055475.1 Phycisphaerales bacterium
CACGAGGTCCCGCTGCGCCGCCGGTAACGACAGATCGTCGATGTTGCCCGGCGTCTCGCAGTACGTCGGCTCGCCCAGGCACACCACCGCCACATCCGCCTGCCGGGCCGCCCCCACAACCGCCTGCACGTCCCAGGCCTCCTCGCCAAACGGCGCCCCAGGCACGTACGTCACGCTCTCCGCGCCCGCCTTCTCGCGGATAGCCTCCAGGATCGTGTGCTTCTCGGCCGGATACAGGTCCTCGCGGTCACCCTGCCACGTGATCGTCCAGCCGCCGTTGAGGACGCTGAGCAAATCCGCCGTCGGGCCCGTTACCAGGATCCGGGCGTCCTTGGACAAAGGCAGCACCCCGCCATCGTTCTTCAGCAGCGTGATCGCCTCCCGCGCCGCCTGCAGGTTCAACTCGGTCGCCTTGGCCGTCGCAAAACGCGCCGTGGCCGCCGGATCGGGATAGGGGTCCTCGAACAGCCCCAACACCTGCTTGACCCTCAGAATCCGTCGGACCGCCTCGTCGATCCGGCTCATGGGTACTTCACCCTCGCGCACGAGGTCGACGAGATGGTCGTAGAAGCTGTAATCATACGGCACCATGCTCATATCCACACCGGCCAGGACGGCCATCTTGACCGCCTCGCGCTGCGTCGCGGCGACCTTCTCCCGCTGCCACAGGTTGTTGATATCGTTCCAGTCCGAGACCACGAGCCCCTCGAAACCCAGCTCGTCCCGCAGGATGTCGATCAGGTAGTAGCGGCTGGCGTGGACCGGCAGGCCGTTGATCTCGCTGCTGTTGACCATGCACGTGGCCACACCCGCCTCGACCGCCGCGGCGAAGGGCTTGAGGAAATACTCGCGCAGGATGCGGTCGGGGATGTGCGCGGGCGTGCGGTCCTTGCCCGTGCGGGGCACGCTGTAACCCAGGTAGTGCTTCATGCACGCGGCCACACGGGCGGGGTCGGCCAAATCGTCGCCCTGCTGAGCCTCAACGTAGGCGGCCCCCATCACCGACGCGATGTACGGATCCTCGCCGAACGTCTCCCACACCCGCGGCCAGAGCGGGTTCCGGGCCAGCCCCAGCACCGGGTTGAAGTTCCAGGGAATGCCCGCCGCTCGCGTCTCGGCCGCCGTCACCACCGAGGCACGGCGGACCAGGTCCACGTTGCCCGTCGCGGCCATGGCGATACTCTGCGGAAACAACGTCGCCCCCACGATATAGTTGGCGCCGTGGATCGAGTCGATACCATAGATGACCGGAATGCCCAGGCGCGTCTCCTTCGTGGCCACGTCCTGAATCGCGGTGATGACCTCCTGCCAGTTGTCCATCGTGTTGGCTGAGCCGCCGCAGTTGAGGATTGACCCCACGTGGTGCGTCACAATCGCGTTACGCAGTTTCTCCATGTCGAGCTGCACATTACGGTCGTCCAGTCGCTTCGCAACGACCTCGAGCGTCAACTGGGTCATCTGGCCGACCTTTTCCTCGAGAGTCATTCGACTCAGGAGGTCCTCGACCCGCTCATCTGTCCCGACGCTCTTCTCCAACGATTCACCCGTCACGGCGGATGGCGCCGGGTCCGCAGGCCCACAACCGGCCACGATCAGAAGCCCCGCCATCATCACGCATGCCACCATTTTCATGGACATTCCCTTTCCTGGATTCCCGGCCTGTGTCTTCATCCTACTCGACGGGCAGAATGTCAAGCTCGGCCACGGTCGTATACGGCTGGCCGACCACCTCGGACAAGGCGACCAGCCGGATGAACCGCGCGGTCGCCGGCTTGTCAAACGTCACCTTCTGCAACGCGGACGTGTTGCGGAATCGGCCCGTCGCCACCACCCGACCCCAGTCCTTGCCGTCGTTGCTCACGTAGAACTCGTACCGCCCGATCCGGCCGTTGGCCATGTCTTGCCGCGGCAGGTATGAGAATCCACTCATGCTCGTCGGCTTGCCGAGGTCCACCTGGATCTCGTGCGGATGACCCGGCCGGCCGGTGCTCCACGTGGTGTGCCAGAAGGTGTCCGGTTTACCGTCGATCGCGTGCTCGGCATAGCCCTCGCCCGGCTCGAAGCAGTCGACGTGGACCACCTTCCACGCCGACTTGGCGATCTGCGCCAGGTCCGCCACGGTGATGACGCTGTCGATCATACCCTCGGCGAAGGCCCGGGCCTTGACCACCCGGCCCGCCGGCACCGGCATCGGCTGCGTATACAGCGGCGAATCGGGCGTGGGGGTCGAACCATCCACGGTATAACGGATGTCGGCCCCGAGCGTCTCGCACGTCATGACGATGCGATCGTTCTCGTGGGCGATCCGCACGGGCTTGACCTGCTTGGGCACGGCCAGTGGCCTGCGGGCCACGGCCTCCGGGTCGCCGCCACTCGTGATCGGCCGCAGGCAGAACATGTACGCGTAATCCCGCGCAAACAGCGTGTACTGCTTGTGCGGCCGGGCGCCCCAACTGTTGTCGCCGCCGACCCCCGTCTGCTTGAGGTCCAGGTTGATCGTCACGAAATCGCTGCGCGGCAGCTCATGGATGTGCATCGCCGCGTCCAGGGCCTCCTGCGTGTAGGGCCAGGCGCTGATGCTCAGCAGCGGCATGCCCACGGCCATCAGACCGCGGCCCGCCCCATCGGTCCACGCCACCCACCGGACGTCGCAACGATTGGCGTTCTCCTGCGGCTTGACGTAGTCGTGGTCCAGGTCCTCGACCTTGCCGCTGTAATACCCTACTGCGGCGCTGGTCTTGCGGTCCCAGTAATTCTCGTGAGGCCCACGGCCGTACCACGTCATGCTATCCATCGCCTTGGGTACGGCGGCCTGCATGCCGAATCGCGGCAGCTCAGGGAGCGCCCCGCCCGGCGCGAAGCTGGCCTCGACGAGCACGTCCCCGTTGCCGTAGATCGTGTAGGTATTGCGCCAGTCGCTGTCGGCGGCGGGCAGCGTCGCCTCGGTGGTGATTCGCACGACCGATGCGGCCGGCTGCTCGACGCGCACGGTATGGACCTGTCGTCTCGGTCCGGCGTTCTTCCACACGCCCAGCCGTTGGATCGCCCGATTGCCATCGTCGTTGTCGGTCAAGGCCCGCCAGAAGTTGGGCACCAGTGGCCGGGCCAACAGTTCGGCACCTTTGTATCGCAGCGATTCGATCGCCCCGCTGGCGCGACCCACGGTCACCGATACATCACCGTTGAACACACGGATGGCCTCCGCCGGCTCGACGACGTTGAGCGCGGGCATGGCCGCCGCGTCCGCCTGCGCCGGGGCCGGGGCCTCCCAGGGCATCTTGAACTGGTCCCAGGCCACCACGTATCCCTTCGGCGCCCAGAGCTGGTCGGCGGCCAGCGCGAAAGTGACCTTGAGCCAGTATTCCGAACCGGGCCGCAATGAGGGCTTGGTCACCGGAACCGTAACAACCGTATCCGCTCCCGCCGCCGGTAATGGCCCGGGCAGGGTCCCCTTGGCGATGACGTTGCCGTCCTCGCAAAGCTCCCACCGACCCTCGACGAATCCGGCCAGGTCCTGGAACGCGTACTTGTTACGGATGCGAATCGTCCCGGCGGTCAGGTCCACCGGCTCGGCCTTGATGTACTGGTAGACCTTCTTGACTTCGTAGAGCGAGGGGTTGGGCGTGCGGTCCGGCTGGACCAGGCCGTTGCAGCAGAAGTTATCGTCGTTGGGCACGTCGCCGTAGTCCCCGCCGTACGCCCAGAACATCTTGCCGTCCTCGAACTTGCGCAGACCCTGGTCGACCCAGTCCCAGATACTGCCGCCCTGCAGCGCCGGGTACGCCTCGATCGCGTCGCAGTAGTCCTGCAGGTTGCCGACGCTGTTGCCCATCGCGTGGGCGTATTCGCACAGGATTAATGGCCGATCCGGGTTGCTCTTGGCATAGGCTACGATGCTCTCGATCGAGGAATACATGGGACAGACGATATCCGTGTGCGGCTGCCGGCCCGCCCGCTCATAGTGCACGGGCCGCGTGGGGTCGTTTTCGTGAATCCACGCGCTGGTCGCCTCGAAGTTGACGCCGTCGCCGGCCTCGTTGCCCAGCGACCAGATGATGATGCTGGGGTGATTCTTGTCCCGCTCGACCATGCGGATCGTTCGATCCAGGTGCGCCTCTTTCCACGTCGGGTCCTTGGCCAGGCTGCGCTCGCCGTACCCCATGCCGTGCGACTCGATGTTCGCCTCGCCGATCAGGTACAGGCCGTAGCGGTTGCACAACGGGAACCAGCGCGGATCGTTGGCATAATGAGCCGTCCGCACGGTGTTAATGTTGTGCCGCTTCATCAAGAGGATATCCTCGATCATCGACTCGGTGCTCACGTAGTGCCCCGTGTCCGGGTCGTGCTCGTGCCGGTTGACGCCCTTGACGTGGATGGGCACCCCCGTTGACCATAAGCTGCGCGTTGCGAATCTCGACCTTGCGGAAGCCAAAGTCCGTCTGGAGCACCTCGGTGACGCGACCCGATGTGTCCTTGAGCGTCAGTAGAACCTTATACAGATTCGGCGTCTCGGCGGTCCATTTCTTCGGGTTGGGGATGCCGACCTTCATCTCCAGAACCGATTCGCTCCCGGCCGCCAGCGCATCCACGAAGGCGACGACCAGCGGGTCCGTCTTGACGGGGCGCCCGGCCTCATCCAAAAGGGCCGCCTCAACGGCATGGGCCCCGGCACGGTCACGGCCATAGTTGTGGACCTTCGCACGGATGTTCAGTTCGGCGTCACGGTACCGGGCATCCAGATCGCACCACACCCAGAAGTCGCGGACGTGCACGCTTGGCGTGCTGAACAGGTACACGTCCCGGAAGATCCCGCTGAGCCGCCAGAAGTCCTGGCACTCCAGGTACGACCCATCCGACCAGCGGTAGACCTCGGCGGCCAGCACGTTCTCGCCGGGCCGCAGGCACTCGGTGATGTTGAACTCCGCGGGCGTGCGACTGCCCTGACTGTACCCGACCTTTTGGCCGTTGACCCACACGTAGAACGCCGACTCGACCCCGTCAAAATGCAGGAACACCTGGCGGCCGTCCCAGTCCCGCGGGACGGTAAACGTCGTCCGGTATGACCCCACCGGATTCGGCAGCTTCGCCTGGGTGTAGTCCGGCGGGACGTTGTCGCTGAGGATCTTCGGGGGATTGGGTACGAAGGGATAGCGGGTATTCACGTACAGGGGCACGCCGTAGCCGTGCATCTGCCAGTTGCTGGGCACGGGAATCTCGTCCCAATCGTCGACCTCATAATCGGGCTTGTAGAAATCGACGGGTCGTTCCGACGGCTGTTTGACCCAGTGAAACTTCCACAGCCCGTTGAGCGACTTGTGAAATGGGCTGACCTCCCGCGTGGCCTTGATCGCCAAGGCCGCATCCGGATACGGCATGAGCGTGCAGTGCCCGGGCTCCTTGTTCTGCCCGATCATGTGTTGGTTTTCCCAATCGGGCGCCGCCGTCGTCCCGCCGATCAGCCCTGCGGCCACGATCAACAGGCCCGCCACTCGACAGAGGGTCCTGGATGCGTCAGACATGATCTCAACCCTTTCCTCACGCTGTTGAACGGTTCCTATTGTCAAAGTGCCCGGCCGAAATGGTCCCGGGCACTCCATTGCACACATCCCATATCAACGCCGCCCATCCTGCGGAACCGGCGACCCATCGCTTCAGATCACCCCGTCGAACACCTTCACGCCGTCAACCACCTTGCAGGTATGTACGGCGAACGCGTCCGCGAAGGCCGGGCGGCTTCGCGGGTAGGCCGTTTCAACGGCCCGCCGCACCGCGTCCACCGCGTCGGCCCGGACCAGACATCCGGCCGCCCCCTTATCGCCGCCGCCCAGCATCCGCTCGCCCAGCACGCCCTCGACGGTGCGGACAATATCGCACATCGTTTCCAGTTCGGGCCCGCTGATCCGGTACTGGTCCCGCAAGCCGATTCCATCCTCGCGGAAGATCCGCCCGACCGTCCCGATGTCGCCGGCCTTCCAGGCATCCATCATCTCGTAGAACCGCCGTTGCGCGGCGAAAATGTACCGCAGCCGATCGCACAAATCCGGATGCGACGCGCCGAACTGCGACAGAATCCGCTCATACATGGCCGCTTCGCGCACGTCCGCCAAGCACGACACCGCGTAGCCCGCCTTCTGCAAGAGGCCCACAAGCTGCTCGCACTCCGCGCGGCGCACCTTGTACGTGCTCTTTTCCAGGCCGGGCCGCACCGTACCGGTATCCATTACGACGATGCGGAAGTCCTCGGCCCCCGCGCCAAGCGGCACGTATTCGATGGAGCGGCTCTTCGGGTCATAGTGCGTGCCCATCCCCTCGCGGGCGAACAGGATCATCGTCTGGTCGAGCTGCCCGCAGGGCGAGCCGATGTACTCGTTCTCCACCGCCTGGGCCAGGTCCACGATGCGGATCTCCGGCTCGACGATCAGCCCGTTGACCTCCACCAGGGAGATAATCAGGTTGATGCACAGCGACGCCGACCGGCTCATCCCCCCGCCGGGGATGTTGCCCACCAGCACGGCGTCCATGCCGCGTTTGAGTGCAAACCCCTGCTGTCGAAGGACGTGGTCCACCCCATAGGGAAACCGGGCCCACGTCTCGGCGACGGCGTCGCTGCGCGGAGGGGGGACATCGCCCAGCGCGAAATCCACCACGCCGTCTTCAGGGAAGTTGTGGCTGTAGAGGCGCACCCGGCCGGCGGCGTTGGGCTTGTACGCCATCCAGATGAACCGGTCCGTCCCCACGCCGAACAACTCCGTGCCGTTGTAGTCGCCGTGCTCGACGCCCAGGCAAAACCGCGAACTCGTCCGGCGGACCCGGCCGCCGGCCACGTCAAGCCCCTGGTCCGCCGCCAGCCTTTTGAGCAGATCAAATGCGTCCTGGTCGGTGGTCACGTGCACAACATCCCTCCTAACCGGCCAGGCCGATTGGACTGAACAACACGTACAAAGCCAACGTGATAATCACGACGATCACGCCCCCGATAGCCGCCCCACGCGACCCCGTCAGATCCAGCGTGGTCTTGCTCTCAAAAACCACCGGCTGCGGCAAGGGCCGGGCCATCGTAATCGCCTGCATGATGAGCAGGCACAGCACGAAGCACACGGCCATGCGATTGAGGAACTGTAACTGCGGCACGGCCAGCTTGAGCCCGCCGTACGCCACGATGCTCGTCAGCAGCCCCACGACCCCCGCCACCGGCGGCGCCTTACGGATGAGCAACCCAAAGACAAACACCGCCAGAATGCCCGGACTGATGAAGCCCTGGCTCTCCTGGATGATCGTGAAGATGCTGTTGCTGATCTTCGGATTGCCCAACTGAGGGGCCAGCAGCACGGCGATGACCGTGAACGCCACCACGCAGATGCGCCCCAGCAGGACGATGACGGTCTGCGAGGCCTGCGGGTGGATATATTTCTTGAAGATATCCATCGTGAAGATGGTCGAGGCGGCATTGAGCATGGCGGCCAACGAGCTCACCACCGCTCCCAGCAGCGCCGCGATCACGAAGCCGAACAGCCCCTTGCCCTTGGGCAGCACCTCGCTGAGCAACTGGCCCATGGCCGTGTCGTACTTGTAGGCGATGAACTTCTCGGTCGTCGTCTTGGCGCCGGCGGCCTTGGCCTGTTCCTCCACCGTCGCCGTGAAGGTCTCGACCTCCTGGACCAACCCCGGCAGAATACTCGCGGCGGACTTGTCCTCCGTTTTGAACAGCGTGTGCGGCGCGGGCACCGCCAGATCGAAGGCGGATTGCGACAATGGCAGCACGTAAGGACTCTTAACGTTCACGGCGGCCATCAGCGCCGCGTCCGCGTACACCGCCAGAAGGAACTTCGGCGACTGGCCGGCTTCGGACGCGGCCCTCTGAGCCTGGTGCCATTCCCTCACCCGCTCGGCCGTGACGTCCTCCTCCTGGACCACAAACTCCGTCGCCGGGTTCGCACGCAGGTATTTGGCCAGCACCGGACCGTTGTCCGCCACCGACTCGGCCTGCATCCGCGTCGAGAACAGGTTGAACGCGATGATGCCCGGAATGACGATCGCAAACGGGACGAGAAGCTTCAGAAACGCCGCAAAGACGATCCCCCGCTGCCCCTGCGACAACGACCGCGACCCCAGTGTCCGCTGCGTGATGTACTGGTTCAGACCCCAGTAGTAGAAGTTCGGAATCCACAGCCCCAGCAGCAACGCCGTCCACGGCAGCACCGGATCGTCCTTGGGCAGAAACATGTTCATGCGAACCTTGTTCAGCTCCCAGAAGCGTTGCACGGCGCCCGTGTCGGGATCGAGCTTGACGACCTCCACCGCGCCGGTCGTCACATCGCTGATGCGGGCCACCTCGTCGGCCTGGCCGAGCTTGTTGAAGGCGAACAGCATGATAAAAAGGCCCCCGATGATCAGGGCGCTGCCCTGCAAGAGGTCCGCCCACGCGCACGCCTTGAGCCCGCCGGAGACCACGTAGGCCATCGCGATCAGGCCGATGACCAGCGATCCCGCCGCCAGCGGTACCTCGTAGCCCAGGGGTCGGGCGACCGTGCGGATGGTCAATGCCCCGCTGTAGGTCACCGAGCCCAGCAACAACATGTAGATGCCGATCGTCGCCACCGCCATGATCGTCCGGGCCGTGCCGTTGTAGCGATACTCCAGAAACTCCGGCATGGTATAGATGCCGGCCCGTAGGAAATACGGCAGGAAGGCAAACGCGACGATCACCAGCGTGACAGCGGCCATCCATTCATAGCTGGCGATGGCCAACCCCACGTGACTGGCCGCGTTGCCGCTCATGCCCACAAACTGTTCGGTTGAGATGTTCGCGGCGATCAGCGAGAAGCCGATCAGCCACCAGTGCAGCCCCCGCCCGGCCAGAAAGTAGTCCTCGCCGGTCTTCTCGTGTCGGCTCTTGTACACGCCCAAACCGACGACGCACACGACAAAGACGACAAATACCAGCACATCCACCAACGGCAGTCCGAAGACGAGCATGGTCCATGCCTCCTAAATCCGACACGCATTCCCTTTTTGGCCGGTCGTGCGGCCCTGTCATGGCCTGCCATTATCCGAATTCGACCGGCCAGTTCAACAACATAATCCGCCCCCATCCGGCCCGATGAGCCCCCGATCGGTGCCGGGCCGACACCCCGTCAGCCCGATCCGACGACGGCAAAAAACGCGCGGGGACACACTTGGGCCTTGCAGCCGACGCGGGCGGCGCCTATCATGGCGCGGATTTTGGACCGCCCCCCGACACGCGGGGATCGGGGCTGCGTACGTGGGAGAACGGAATGGCTATTGTCGTACAGAAGTTCGGCGGTACGAGCGTCGCGGATGCCGAGAAGATCCGTCGCGCCGCCGGCCGCGCACTGAAGGCCCACCGACAGGGCCACCAGGTCGTCGTCGTCGCCTCGGCCCGCGGCAAGCAGACCGACCAGCTCATCGCCGACGCCCTGGAGCTGAACCCCAAGCCGCCCCGCCGCGAGCTGGACCAACTGCTCAGCACGGGCGAGCAGCAGACCGTCTCGCTGATGGCGATGGCCCTGGACGCCATGGGCCAGAAGGCGATCAGCTTCACGGGCGCCCAGATCCGCATGATCACCGACGACGCCCACACCCGCGCCCGCATCCAGAGCATCGACGCCGACCGCATCCGGCAGCGGCTCGATGAGGGCTACATCGTTATCGTCGCCGGCTTCCAGGGGGTCGATGAAAAGGGCAACGTCACCACGCTGGGCCGCGGCGGCTCGGACACCAGCGCCGTCGCTCTGGCCGCGGCACTGAAGGCCCAGGTGTGCGAAATCTATACCGACGTTGACGGTATCTATACGACCGATCCGCGGATTTTCCCGGCCGCCGTCAAAATGGACCGTATCAGCTACGATGAAATCCTGGAGCTGGCCAGCCTCGGCGCCGGCGTCATGCACGGACGCTCCATCGAGTTCGGCAAGAAGTACGACGTGCCCATCCACGTCCGCAGCAGTCTGAACGATTCCCCCGGAACCCTGATCACACATGAGGTACCCCAAATGGAAGGCATTCTCGTCTCCGGCGCGACGCTGCAAAAGGAACTGGCCAAGATCACCCTGGTCGGGGTCGACAACAAGCCCGGCAACGCCGCCAGGATCTTCGCGCACCTGGCCACAGCCCGCGTGATCGTCAACGACATTATTCAGACCGAGGTCAGCCCCGAGAAGGCCAACCTGTCGTTCACCGTCGCCAAGGGCGATCTGGACGACGCGTGCACGGCCCTGGAAGGCATTCGCGAGGAGGTCGGTTGCGAGTCGCTGTTTGTGCGGGATGACATCGCCGAGATTTCGGTCGTGGGCGTCGGCATGCGCAGCCACTACGGCGTGGCCGACAAGCTCTTCCGCGCCCTGGCCGAGGCCGAGGTGAACATCGATTCGATCACCACCAGCGAAATCCGCATCAGTTGCATCGTCGATATCCAACAGGGCACCACGGCCCTGCAGGCCGTCTGCAATGCCTTTGAGCTGGACAAGCCCGCCACCCAGCGCAAGCCGTAGGAACCCGCGGGCCTCCGTACAGGTCGCACCATGACCGGGACGTCTCGGCATCGTGTTCCCATGAGCCGTCGAAGCCGACGCGGCGTGTGGGCGGCCCTGATCCTGTTGGTGCTCGCCCTCAGCATCCTCGATCATCGCCTGGGCGGGCCCGTCCGCACGACCGTCGGGCGTTGGGGCCCGGATTGGCACGACTGGCGCACGTACCACGGCAGGACCTTCACCGTCGTTCGCGTGGTCGACGGCGACACGCTCGACATCGACCATCCGGACGGCGAGCACGAGACCACCCGGGTGCGTCTGCTCGGCGTCGACACCCCCGAAAAGGCCAATGAGAACAACCCCGCCATGTACTACGCCGAGGAGGCCGCCGCCTTCGCCCAGGGCCTGGCGGAGGGCACGCAGGTCACGATTTATCTGGACGACGTGGGCGACGTGCGCGGCAAGTACGGGCGGCTGCTGGCCTACGTGGAACTGCCGGATGGGAGCATCCTCAACGAGCGGCTCCTGCTGGAGGGATGCGGCTATGCCGACACCCGCTTCGGCCACAGTCGCTACGCGCGATACATCGGACTGCAAAACCAGGCGCGTCGCGCCGGCGGCGGGCTGTGGGCCGAGGTCCGGCCCGACCAACTGCCCCGCTGGCTCCAACGTCAGGGCCTGCCGGCCTTGCCGCCCACCAAGCCCCAGGCGGGAAAACCCGAAGCAGAGATCCTTGACAGTCGCCAAACCGACGGTTAGCCTGGAATTGTTCACGGAGCGTGTTCGAATTCGATTCGGAGGAAGTTCCATGTGTACTGATCACTCCTGCAGTCACGCAGTCCCCGGCGGTTGTTGCATGTCCAAGGCGCGTCTCGCGCTCAATCGACGCCAGTTCGTGGCGGGCTTGGGCGCAGGGTTGGCGGCCCCGGCACTGGCCGCCTCGGCCTTGGCGGCGGTGCAACGGCCCAGCGACATCCCGACGTTCGCCCCCACGCCGCCCAAACCGCTGGTGATCCAGCCCGTACTGACGATCACCATCCCGCAGCGGCGTCCCCAGACGAGCTGGCGCTCCTGGGGGGGCTTCCACAAGCCCGAAGATGTCCAGGATGAGCAGAGGCGAATCTCCGGCGAGCTGAAGAAGCTGCAAGCCGACAGCGAGTTTCCCATGGAGATCCGTCCCCTGGTCACGCTCAACGACGCCAAGAAGGCCGCCGAGCTCGCCAAGGCCGATCACGATGTGATGCTCATCTACGCGGCCAACGCGTGGCTCGACGTCCTGGAGAATCTGACGAACCCGGAAAAGTGGACGGTGATGTTCGTCCGGCACAAATCCGGGCCCGTCTACCTCTGGTACGAGATCGCCCACAATCGCTACCTGCGCAAGACCGTGGATGAGTATGGTCAACCGGGCGTGGACTATCAGGACGTGGTCGTCGACCGGCTCGAAGAGCTGCAATGGCGTTTTCGTGCCCTGTATGGCCTGAAGAACATCCTGGGCAAGCGGATCGTCGCCGTGGGCGGCCCCAGCGGCTGGGGCGCGGGCGGCCAGAAGGCCCCGGAGATCAGCCGCACGCTGTGGAAGATGGATATCCGCACCGTGACTTACGAGACGCTCGGGGAGATGATCAAAAAGGCCCGGGCCAATTCCACGCTGGTCAAGTATTGCCGCGCCGCCGCCGGCGAGTTTCTCAAGCGCCAGGGCATCACGCTCGAGACCGAGCGATCCTTTATCGACAACGCCTTCGTGCTCACCGAGGTGTTCAAGGACCTGATGGCCCAGCACGAGACCGACGCCATCACGATCAACCATTGCATGGGCACCATCATGCCCCTCTCCGAGACCACCGCGTGCCTGCCGCTGATGCTGCTCAACGACGCAGGCTACCACGCCTACTGCGAAAGCGATTTCGTCGTCGTCCCATCAGGTATCCTGCTGCACTATATCACGAGCATGCCCGTCTTCCTCAACGATCCCACCTACCCGCACGACAACGTGGTGACGATCGCGCACTGCACCGCGCCGAGCAAGATGAACGGGCGGGATTATGAGCCGGCCCGGATCCTGACGCACTTCGAATCGGACTACGGCGCCGCGCCCAAGGTCGAGTTCAAAAAGGGCCAGGTGATGACGGTGATCGACCCCGACTTCGACGCCAAGGTCTGGCTGGGTTTCGAGGCCGAGGTGCTGGACAACCCGTTCCTGGACATCTGCCGGTCCCAGACCGATATCGGCATCCGGGCGGACTGCGAGCAGCTCGTGGCCGAAACCCGCGGCTTCCACTGGATGGCGTCTTACGGCAACTACCTCCGCGAGGTCGGCTACGCCCTCAAGAAGGTCGGCCTGCGATGGAACAATCTCAGCAAGAAGGCCTAGCTTCCCGGAGGGGGAAGAGGATGGCGGGACGACACCGAGGTCATCCCGCTTTTGTATCGGGCCTGGGCACCGAATGCGATCAGGGACGATCGTGCCGTCGCTGGAACGAGTGCCCACAGGTATGATCGTTGCGCAAGATCGCCGATAGACAGGGCGTATCACAGGGTTGGAATCCCATGAACTCCTCCGACCCCGACAGCAAGGAGAATTGATGCCACGAACTACGGCAGCTCCTCCAATTGGAATGCTTCTGGTCGCTCTCCATGTCGGCCTGTGCTCCTGGGGTGATCTGGCTTCGCCAAGGGCCACCGCAGCCACGGACGCGCACGCCGCCGTCCCGGTATCACCCGATGCAATGACCGATTGGCCCCGCTTTCGGGGTCCCGACGGTATGGGGGTCAGCGATGCAGGGGATTTGCCCATCTCCTGGAGCCACAACGAGAATGTGGTGTGGAAGACGCCCCTGCCCGGACCGGGCGCGTCCAGCCCGATCGTCTTTGGCGAGCACGTCTACCTGACCTGCTACACGGGCTATTTCGTCTCCGGCCGACCGGACGGCAGTCTTGAAGAGCTCAAGCGACACCTGATCGCCGTACACCGCGGCGACGGTCGCGTCCTTTGGAACCAGGCCCTCCCCGCAAAACTGCCCGAGGAACGCCGTATTCGCGATCACGGCTACGCCGCCAGCACGGCCGTCGCGGACGCCGAGCGGGTTTACGTCTTCTTCGGCAAATCCGGCGTCTACGCGTTCGACCACAGCGGCCGACAGATCTGGCACGCGGACGTCGGCTCACAGACCCACGGCTGGGGTTCGGGGACCTCGCCGGTGTTGCACAAGGACCTGGTTATCGTCAACGCCAGTATCGAGAGCGAGTCGCTGGTGGCGCTCGACCGCACGACGGGCCGGCGGCGCTGGCAGACCGAGGGCATCCGCGAATCCTGGAACACCCCTCTGATCATTACGGCCCCATCCGGCCGTCAGGAGTTGATCGTCGCCATCGCCGGCAAGATTCTGGCATTTGATCCCGACACCGCTCGGTCGCTCTGGTCCTGCGACACCGACATCGGTTGGTATATGGTCCCCAGCGTCATCGCCGCCGATGGGATCGTCTACTGTCTGGGCGGCCGTTCGGGCACCGCCGCCCTGGCCGTCCGCGCGGGGGGCAGCGGCAACGTGACCGCCACCCATCGGCTCTGGACCAGTGACCGCGGCTCCAATGTCTCCTCCCCCGTCTACCACGAGGGGCACCTGTACTGGATGCACGAACAGCGGGGAATCGCGTATTGTGCCCGCGCTTCAACCGGTGAAATCGTCTACGAACAGCGCC
>DSDH01000129.1 GCA_011055475.1 Phycisphaerales bacterium
GGTTTGCGTCGGCCCGCCCGGGTGTAATCGAACGGTTCAAAGCCGACCTTCAGTGCCGGTGAATTGGGTTTGAGGTGGAAGTCATCCGCTGCGGGATTCACGAACCCCGGGTCGGCAATGCGCGAATGTACATCCTGGCCGCGCTGCTGTTGCCATTGTTCCAGGTTCAGGTCGCCGGGGAAACGAATCGGTTTGCCGGCGCGCCAGTACACGTTGTTGTCCAGCTTGAAGTTGTTATCCCTCCAATTGGAGCCGAGCAGTGGACTGTCGTTGTCCCAGTAGACGATATTGCGCTCGAAGAAGAACGAGACGTGCTCCTCGGTGCGGGTGCGTTGGATCTGATGCTCGCCGCCGAAGGCCAGGATGTTGTTGACGATGCGGTTTTCCTTGCCGTAGTGCTGGTGGAAGCCGCCACGGGAGCAGCGGTAGACCAGGTTGTTGCGCATTTCCACACCGGTGGAGCCCTCGTCCGTGTACAGACCCCAGCCCCCGTAATCATACGAGACCACGTCGTGGAAGTGGTTGTCGTGGATGGTCGTGCCCGGCGAGATGCCCAGGGTATAGATGCAGCCCATGTCGCTGAGCACGCCCTGGCCGATGTGGTGGGCGTGATTGAACGCGACCTCGTTATGATGGGCCTTGCTGGGGCTATATCCCCACACCCAGCCGAGCGAAAAGGCCGAGTAGTACAGGTCATAGACGTCGTTGTGCTGGATGACGTTGTGCGGCGAGTGCCCGACCCAGACGCCGATGCCCGCGGAGTGCAGGCGGCCCAGGTGGGCGATGAGGCAGTCCTCGACGGTGTGATGCGAGACCAGCGCCTCATCGTCATTGGGCGCGGCCAGCGTGTTGCCCCAGTCGGTTGGCAGGGCGCTGCCGATCTTGATGCCGCCGGCGCCGATGTCGATCAGCTCGCAGCCGGCGATGCGATTATGTTGGCAGCCGGGTCCAAAGCCCATCGCGTACTCGCCGACGTGACGCACCGCGCAGTCCTCGATGACGATGTGCCGCGCGCCCATCGCGGCGACGGCCGCCCCCAGGTTGACCTCGGCCTGCGGGAAGGACTGGCCCGTGGGGGGCATCGGCCAGTTGGCGTGGGCGAAGGTCAGACCGCGGAACTGAAGGTGCTGTACCCAGCGCCGCTCGGCGACGTCGCCCTTGAGCAGGAGAAGATTGCGTAGACGCGGCGCGATAACCGTCGTATTCGTTGGTGTTTCACCGGCACGCGGGATATACGTCAGGCGGCCCGTGGGACGGTCCAGGTACCACTGGCCGGGCTTGCCGAGGGCCTCCTTGACGTTCTCCAGAAAGTAGCGATGGCCCTGTTTGAACTCGGCCCAGGAGCTCAGACCCGTGGTGTGCCCCTGCATCGTGACGATATTCTCGGCCGGATCGACCTCGGCGATGGGCAGCCGCGACGCCGTCCAATGGTGGAAGGCGATGACCTCGACATCGTACAGGTTGGTCCAGTCGGCGCGGATCTCGCCGGCGTTGAAGCCGAACCGGTCGTGACCCTTGCTTGCGGCCTTGGGTGAGGGGTCCAGCTTGCGGGCGATCTTGTAGTAGCCCTGGTCGGGCAGGCGGGGGCGGAAGCGGCGCTGATCGTTGACGAACAGTTGGCTGAACTGCCACTGGCCATTCTTGACGGCGTCCAGGTCCGCGTGCCAGCGTCCCTCGGCATCGACGCGCCAATCGGTGATCCGCACGCCGCCGCTGAAGATGGGGCGTTCATCGCCGTAGGCCTGGTAGACCACGGGGGCATCCGAGGTGCCCGAATCGGCGGGGCTGAACAGGAGGGGCTCCTGCAGCCGATAGGTGCCGCCGCGGACGGCCACGATGATGGGATGGCCGCGTTCTGGCTCATCCTGTCGGATCTTGCGCACGGCCTGCTGCGCGGCGGCCAGCGTCGCCAGGGGCCCGTCGGTGCCGTCCGCATTGGGTTTCGCCAGGCGGCCGGACCAGGCGTTGTTGCCGTTCGTGGCGACGTACAGGTCCGCCCGTACCGTCGGCCCGTCGGCCAGGGTGGTCGGCGCCGTGGCCATCAGGCAAAGCAGAACTGTCAGCACTCGAGTCCTTGCGGACGAGATGGGACGCGGCATACCAACTCTCCTACCCGAATTGTACCTTCCCCGCTTACGGTCGCCCTGAAACGCGGCGTGCTCCTCCGGGCCTTGCCTGGGCCAAGGGACGGAGCAACGAGCCAAGTACAGGGTAATTCCCAAAGCCGTTGCCTGTCAAGAAGCGGTCTCAGCCGTGCACGGCGAGGACTACCGTTCACAAAGCGTCGGGCGGGTGGCTGAGTAGGGCGCAGAAGTCACTTTGCCTGGGTCCGGCCGCATTGCCGTGAGACCCTCGACGCTCACTTCTGGTATTGGACGGGCACCAGGCAGAGAAACGAGGCCGGCTGGGTCTTCGAGCGGTTGCGAAAGCCATGCAGCTCATCGGGCATGACCAGGAGGACCTGGCCGGGCCGGAGGGGCTCTTCACCATCCGGCCGCACCGCGACGACGTCGCCGGACAGGACCACGATCTCGTGCTCGAACGGGTGGCGGTGGTAGGGGGTGTTGCCGCCGGGGGCGACGTCGAACCGTCGCATGGCGAAGGTTGGCGCGCCGTCCGCCGGGCCGAACAGCACGCGAACCGTCACGTCGCGGGCCCCTTCCATCTCGACCGGCACGGCCGGCACATCGTCGGGTGTCTTGATCAGCATGGCTCTTTCTCCGTGGGTTGACAAGGCCCGCATTGTAGCGCCTTGTCGCTATCCTCACAACATCCCACTTCACCGGGGCAGGACATTTCTGTCGGGGGTCCATTGGGCCCGCCAGCGGGGGTACTTGTTGTTGAGCAGGTCGGCGGGGCCGCCGGTGTACCAACTATAGCCGTTGCGGCGCTCATAGGAGATGTCGCTCAGGCGGTAGCGGACGACGCCGTCCCGGCTGCAGAAGATGGGGCGATCCGTACCGATCTCGTAGAATCGCGCCCAGATCGGCGGCGCGTCCGGGTCGGCGACGACGATCGTATCGTATCCCCGTGGCGTATCCGGAGCGGGTTGGCGCGCCACGCGCAGGCCTGTGATCTTCACTTCGTCGAACCATCGCACGGCGGCTTCGACGGCCTCGATAACCCGCGGCGAGGGTGGCTCGATCTCCATGAGATAGGCGACGATGCCCGCCCCTTCGGAGCCGCTGAGCGAGGCCTTTTCGTAGGTGCGGGCGGGGCGGGGCTCGAACGACACCGGATCGTGCTGGGCGCACCAGCCCAGGCGTCGGCCATCCACGATGATCTGGCATTTGAGGATGCACTCGATGCCCCGTGCGACCGCGGCGGCGGCTCTCGCCCGCCGAGGCGCCTCCACGAACGCAAAGTCCCCGTCGCCCCGGGCGACCTGGTCCAGCAGGCGCATCACGTTGATCATCGCGTTGTCGTTGAAGGTGATGTAGGCGTGATAGCCGCTGGGGTCCGGGTAGAACTGCGGCCAGCCGCCGGTGTCGTACTGGGCGGCCAGGAGATAGTCGATGCCGCGCAGGCACGCGTCGGCGAATCGGGCCTCGCCCGTGGCGTGGTGCACGCGGGCCAGGAATTGCAGCGGGCGGCAGGTCGCACCGTTGTCGATCGTCGCATCGTTCCTGCGCCGATCGCGTTGCAGTTGCCTCTGCTGCTCGGTGGTCAGAACCGCGGCCATGTCGGTGTTCTTGGGCCAGCCCCCGCCGTCGCGCTGATAGAGCAGGACGTTGCCGGCGATGCGAATTGCCGCAGCGCCGCCGTACCAGGCGGGCTTCTGGTTCATGCACGCCTTCCAGGCGATGGATTTGGGGATCTGCCCGGCATCCTCGGCTTGCACCGTCGCAACAACAAGCGACGACAGCACGCCGGCAATCAAGGCGACATTCGGTTTTGTCCTGTTCTCAGCGGGTTTGCGGCGCATAGAACTGGACCTCCCACAGGCGGGCGGTATCGCTGGGGCTTTCGGTGATCAGGAGACGGACGCGATCGGTCCGGATGGGGTCGAACCGCCGCCAGATCTCAAAGTCGGTATTGCCGGCGATGCGCGTGGCGGGGACCTCCTTCCAGCCCGTCGGCGTGGTCACCTGCAACACGCAGGAACGGATCGGATCGACCGGTCGGGGCGCGCGGCCATCGCACCAGCCCGACACGATCCGCAGGACGCCGAGCGTTTGCGGCTGTGGCCAGGTGAACTCGACCCAGGCGGGCAGGGCTTGGCGTTGGCTGACCCATCGCCGGTCATTGTCGTTCAGGTCCATGCGTCCATCGTTGACGAACCGCACCGCGTAACGGTCCGCATCCAGCACGGATGAGGCCTCGACGCGGGCAGAGGCGGCCAGGTTTTGCGCCTCTTCCGGCAGCCAATCCGGGCGGGACGGGACCGCGGGTTCGACCGGCTGGCCCACACCCCGTTGCGCCAGGGCCTTGAGCTCATCCAGATGATCGCGGTAGACGCCTCGGGGCGTCGCGTCGTGCTCGCGCGCGACGGCGGCGGCCATGCCGACGACCTCGCCCATCATGCCGCCGGTGCGCATCACGCGGACGGTGCCCAGCGCCACGTGCGTAACGCTGATGTCGCGGCCGGCCATGAAGAGGTTCTCGATGTTGCGTGAGTAGAGGCAGCGGTAGGGAACGGGGTACGGCTGGATGGGTTTGTGCCGGGCGATGGAGCGGAACTCGGCGCCGGGGAAGTGCTGGGTGTTCTCGGGGTGCGGATAGTGCAGATCGATGGTCCAGGTCGTGGGCACCATCGCGTCCGGGTACGAACGCTGTTCCAGGATGTCCTGCTCTTGCAGGATGATATCGCCCAGCAGACGGCGTGATTCGCGCTTGCCGCCGATATAGGCCACCCAGTCGAGACGATAGTGGGCGTAGTCCTGCTTGCCGACGTAGTGATTCTTCAGGTGGGCCCAGTTGCCGAACGCCACCCGCAGGCCATAGTCGCGGATGAACTCAATGTCGCCGATCTGGTCGAGGTTCATGCCCGTCTCCCAGTCCCAGTCGCCGCGGGTCATGGGGTGGCAGGTCTGATCGGTGAATGGCACGGCCCACGGGCACTCCGGAAAGGGCACGGGGGCGTCGGTCTTGACGGCGTACCATTGGACGCTGGTGCCCATGGTCAGGCGGTCGGGCTCTTCGGGGGCGAGGCTTTCACCGGTCTCGGCGCGACTCTCGCGGCCCACGCGAAAATCCGCGCCGGCCAGGTAGCCCAGGTTGCCGTCGCCGGTGCAATCGGCAAAGAGCGGCGCGGCGAAGCGGTGTTCGGTATTGCGGCGGACGTGGCGGGCGATGACGCCGGTGATGCGGTCGCCGGTCTTCTCCACCTGGAAGACGTGCATGTTCAGAAACAGATGCAGGTTTTCCTCGGCGCGGACGACGGCGAGCTTGCGTTCGTCATCGTAGTGATCCGCCGGCTGGGCGTTGCCGCGAAGCCCGCTGTCCAGCTCGCGGACGACGTCGCCCAGGGCGGGGTAAGGCGGCAGATTGATCCGGCCATTGAGGTGCACGCGGATTTCGGAGGAGTTATTGCCGCCGAGCACGGGGCGGTTCTGGATCAGCGCGACATTCAGCCCCAGCCGGGCGGCGCTGATGGCCGCACAGGTGCCGGCCATGCCCCCGCCCACGACGACCAGGTCGAAGGTCCCCTCGTCGATGGGCCGGTCCATCCCCATCAGTGCCCGACGCAGTCGGGTCAGCGCGGCGGGCTCGGCCGGAGGCGGGAGCGCCGTATCGTTCGACAGGATGATCGCATCGCAACGGCCATCGAAGCCCGTCAGATCGCGCAGGGCGATGCGGGTCTTGCCGCGTTCGAGATCGACCCTGCCGCCCGGCTGCCAATGCCATTGGGCCCCCTCGGTGCCGAACACCGTCTCCAAGGGCTGCCCGTTGATGAGCACCCGGAACCGGCCCGGAGCACCGGGGGCGTTCCACGGGGCCACCCAGTCGCGGGTCCGCACCCAGACGTGGTACGACCCGGCCTCGGGTACTTCGATTACGGTGCTCGCATCGGCGACGGGCCGACCCAGTCCGTGGGCCAGGACGTAGGGCGAGCCCATCTGATCCATCGCCTGCTGGTCGACGACCCAGCCGCCGAGGTCGTCGAATCCTTCGGCCTCCAGGAGCAGGGTTGCCGCCGATGCGGCCGCCGTCCAGCCGGCCACCGTCACGAAACAGGCCACGATTCTTCGATGTATGAACATGTCAGGTCTCCCGCCTGGTCTCTGGTCTTGTGCATTCGGCTTTGAACGCGATCCATTTTACCGTACGGGCGGCGCTATTTCACGCCTCGGCTTGGCATTGCTCCTGCGCGATTGGACCGAGTTTGCCCTGTCGCCGTCGGCGTGTATAATGTTGTCTTGCCGGTGTTTGGATGCCGGTCTCCCTGCAGGCTGTGTTCATCACGGTCCATATCGGGGCCGAGTCATCGGCCGGACGGAGAATCGCGTGGCACGATTGTACGAAACCAAGGGGTACCCCGTTTTGAAGCGGGTCGACATACTGCCGGCTTTGCCGGCCATTATGTCGGCCCTGGCCGCTTTGTCGCCTGTTCTTGGTCAGCCGGTGGTGCCGGTGGATATGGCTCAGCAGGCGCAAGCCGCATCGTCCCCCGCTTCGCAAGCTGGCCTTCTCTGGTCGTATCCGGTTGCCGTGTCCGGCGAGACCGCTGCGGTGGTGAACGCCTCGGCGACGGCGGCGTTTGACCGATTGCTCGTGCCGCTGGCGGGGGAGCGAAGGGGCTTGGCGGCGCTCGACCTGGCGCCGGCGGCGGATCGCGCGCCCGCCGAGCGGTGGTTCTTCTCGACCGAGCGGGGCGTGTATCGCTCGGCCCGGACCTGGAGGGACCTGGTGTATTTCGTGAGCGGCGTTTCGGGGGACACCGGGCGTCACCTGTACTGCGTGCGTCTTCAGGATGGTGCAGTGCCGGAGCCGCAGCGCACGCATTGGCCGCATCCAATAGACCCTCGGGCGTCGGGAGTCTTCGCCGCCACGGCAGGACAGGTGATCGTGCAGGACCGTCCGGGACGACTGACGAGCCTGGACGTGACCGGCGCCGAGCAGTTCGTGATAGACATGGGCTCGTTGGAGCATCCGCCCAGTGTGACGGCCACGATGATCGTCGTTGCCGCGGCTGATCCGCCCGACTTGTCCGTGCTCGATCTGCCGACGGGGAAGACATTATGGCGCGTGGCGCTGCCTGGCCGGCCGGTGGATCGCCCGCGATGCGACGGCGATGTGATCTATCTGGCTACGACCGACGGCGTCCGGGCGTTCGACCTGGTCGAGGGCGAGCCGATACCCGGCTGGCAGGCCGGGCCGGATGTGCCGGTCGGATCGGTGGCGGTGTTGTCGGAGGAGCTTCTTTTCGTCAGCGAGCGCGGCGCGCTGGTTATCCGCCGACGCGACGATGGCCGCGTGATCCGCCGGATCGACGGCCCGGTGCTGAACCGGTCCCTGCTCGTCATGGAGGATCATGCCCTGTATGCCACGGGCCACGGCTGGTTCACGTTGGATCGCGGACGGATCGCGGATGATCCGCCGGCAGGGTGGGCGGACCTGCCCGAAGGGGCTCGGCCGCTTGGTGGGCCGATTGCGGATCGCGGGCGGGTCTATGTGCCTTTGAGCGGCCTGGGTCTGACGTGCTGGGGGGCGGCGCCGTGAGCGATGATCCGCGGTGGGTGATCTCGCTGGCCGATGTGCCGTCGGATAGTACCGAGGCTATCGATCTGGTCGGCGTCAAGGCGGCGATGCTGGCCGACCTGGCGCAGGCGGGGCTGGCCCCGCCGGGCGGCTTCGTGTTGACGACAGCGTTTGTGCGGGACTACCTCGAGCGCGATCGCCAATGGCCGAAGGGAGCGAGCCCACAGATACGCCGTCAGTTGAAGCGGCTGGAAAAGGACTGGGGCAGGTCATTCGGCAAGCCCCCCCGGCCGTTGTTGTTGGCGGTGCGCTTGTCGATGCCGCCCGATGGTGAGCCGCCGATGGGGGCGGTGCTCTGCTGCGGGCTGAATCCCGATCTGGCGGAGCACGCCGGCGATGAGGCAGGCTTTTGGAATCTGTACCTGCACTACATCCGTGACTTTACCCGGCGGGTCCACGGCCTGGACGCGGACGCGTGGGATTCGCTTGGACCGGAGCGAGTCGACGATCCAGAGCAGGGCTCTCGGTGTGCCCAAGCCTGCTTCGAGGCATTCAAGAAGGAGACACGTCGCAAGTTTCCGACGCGGTCCTGGGACCAATTCAAACAGGCCGTCAACGCCTTGCTTGACGCCTGGGCGACGACGACCTTGGCCGATGCGACGGACCTGGATGCCACGTCGCAGGCGGCCATCATCGTTGAGCCGATGGGCCCCCTGTCGGTTCGGGCCGTGGTGTTCACCGCGGACCCCGATGATCCGTTGAGCGACCACGTGCGGATCGACGCGCAGGCCGGTCCGATGTGCATGATGGAGCCGCCGCCGTGTGAGACGTTCTTCATTGACCGTGGCGAGGCTGCGGAGAACATGGGCCTGAGCACCGGCGCAGCGCCCTCGCTGGAGGAGCTTGTCGGCAATCGAGCACCGGCCGGCGAGCTTCTATCGGGGGAACAGCAGCGACATTTGGCATATCTGGCCCTGCGCATCGAGAGGCGCCTGTCGGGTCCGGTGGCGGCCACGTTCGCCGTGGGTGTGGGCCGCGTCGTCTTGCTGGGCGCACGGGTGCTGGGGTTGGACCGAATGGCGCGAGAGGTGGAGGCGGTGCGGGCCGAGCTGATGGAACGTCTGGCCCGGCGGGTGGCCGCTGGACACGGGCCGTGGATGCGGTCCGCCCTCGATGAGCGGCTGACGTATCCGACGACGCTGACGTGGGACCTTGTGCGGCGTCTGGCCGATACGCGGGGGAGCTTGGGTCGGCTGGTGCGGGCCGCCGGCTACCGTCCCCATCGCCCCCTTGGCGAGGAGGGGTTCCTGGAATGCATCGCAGGGCGCGTTTTCGCCGATACGGGGCGGTTGAAGAGTGTGTTCCTTCCCATGGGCACATCACTTCGTCAGGAAGCCTTCGATTACGGCGATGGGGATGACAGTCTGTTGGACTTTCCTCCTCGATGGCCCAGCGGACGGGCGGACGGCCACCTGGTCGAGGCAATGCTGCCGGCCCGGCCGATGCAGTGGTGGATTCTGTGGCGGGCGAGCCGGCGCTGTCGAAGGTTGGAGCGTCAGGTCGTGCAGGCGTGGCGGAGGGACATCGTACCGCGATACCTGGACTGGGTCGCCGAAGAGCAGCGTAAGCCATTGGACAGGCTGAATGATACGGAACTTTTGGAGGCTTTGGAGTGTTGTTGCAGGACGTTGCTGGATGAGTACGCCGCGGATTTGTTCCTGCCGGGCTGGTTGGGACCGACGGTTTTCAACCGGCTCAGCGCGATGTTGGAGCAGGTGATGGGCCCCGAACATGGCCGAGACTATGCGCTGACGTTGACACAAGCCCTGGATGACGACGCGACGTGTTGCCTGGGGCGCGATCTGGCCGAGGTCGCCGCGGGCGCGAAGGGTCTGGAGAGCTTCCTTGCACAGTATGGCCATCGGGCCGCGGGCGAACTGGAGCTGGCGACGCCGCGATGGCGACAGGCGCCGGGACCGCTCGAACGGATGGTCCGCCGACTTGGCGCGGAGGCAGGACGCGGTTTGAGCGCACGGCTGGCCGAGGCGCGTCTGCGTCGCAGCCAGGCCCTGGAGGATCTGCCTTCGCACCTGCGGCGGTGGGGCGGCACGACGTTTGAGGCGGACATCCGGCGGGACCTGGCGACGGTGCAGGCGTTGCTGGCCTGCCGCGAGTCGGCCTGGCATTTCTTCACGATGGGCTACGAGCAGATCCGGCGGATCGTGGAGGAACTGGGCCGTCGCGCCGGTCTGGGGGGGCACGTTTTCGAATTGCACTATGACGAATTGTCGGAGGCGTCTTCGCGGTCGGCGGAGTTTGCGGCGCGAGCGCGCCGGCGACATCAGCAACGGCAGGCGACACGTCGCCTCAAGGTGCCGCGGCGAATAGAGACGGAGCATCTGGACGCGCTGTTTGAGGAGGATGCCTCGACGGACAAGGGCGGGGCTGTCGGAAGGCCTCGAGCGTTGAGTCCGGGTCTGGCCGATGGGCCGGCACGGATCGTCACCGACCCGGCCGGCGCGGATGTCGAGGCCGGCGAGGTGCTGGTCTGTCGTGCCGTGGACGCCGGCTGGATGCCGTTGCTTCTCTCGGCGTCGGCATTGGTGGTGGAACAGGGCGGGCTTATGAGCACCGCGGCCATCGCCGCACGGGCCCTGGGCGTGCCGGCCATCGCCTGGCCCGGCGCGATGGACCAGCTTCGATCGGGCTGGATTATCCGCGTCGATGGGCACGCCGGGCGACTGACGGTGTTGGAGGGCTGACCGGGACATGCCTGCGTGGATCGACCTCTGTACGACGCTGCTCGACCCCGTGCTGGGTCCGCTGACGCGATGGCGTCCGGACGCGGTGATCGCGATCGTGGCCCTGGCGGTGGCGGCCTTGTGGGTGCTGATCCGCCGGGTACTGGCCAACCAGACACTGCTGCGGCGGGCGACCGAGGACCGCAAGCGTCTGCGGGCGCTGGCTCGGTTGGCCTTGGCGCAGGGCAACATGGCGGACGTGAGACGATACCGACGGACGTGGCGGATGATCCGGCGGCGGACGCGTCGAGGCCGATGGTCGGCCGGCGCCGTGTCGCTCGTTCTACTGGGGCTTGGCGCGGGATGGTGTGCGGGGCGGCTGGGCTACTACGCCCCCGCGCCGGGTGAGCCGTTCGAGGTCCGGCTGGCAGGTCCGGCGTCTGCGGCGGGGTCGATCGTGCACATCGTCCCGGTTGAGGGGCTCAGTGCCGATGGCTGGATTCGCAAGATGGAGCTGCGGCCCACGGCCGGGGAACACGGTGGGACTGCCGCCCAAGCCGTGGCCGTGTGGCATCTAAGCGGGTCGGCGGCCGAGACGCCCTACCCCCTGTTGCTGCGGCGGGCGGAGGGGACGCTGCGCCACGCGCTGTGGGTGGGCGTGCAGGGACGGTTGGATCCGGTCGTGCGGCATGGCGAGGGATGGCGGACGCAAGTGATGGTGGAACCGGTGCGCCTGTTCGGGCCGGTCGGACCGGAGGCGGTGTGGGGCGTGCCGGGCCGGCTGATCGGGTACGCGCTGCTGGTGTTCGTTACGGCGGGGCTGCTGCGGGGCCTATTGCGGATTCGCTGAAGGGATGATCGCCCGACGTGGGGGGGCGCAAAGAGCAGGTCGAGGTCTCACAGGGGAAACCTCGACCCATTTGTCGTACGCTCGACGGCCTCGCGGCGCCGATGTAGTCTGTGCTCAGTGGGCGCGGGCTCGCGCCTGGGCGGCGACGACCTCAGCAGCCTTGACCTTGGCCACGGCGGCCTCGGCCTCTTCCTTGGCGCGACGTGCCTTGAGGACGATCTCCTCGGCGCGACGTGCGGCCTCTTCGGCCTTTTCGACTTCCTGCATCGCGGCGGCCTCGGCCTTCTGGATGGCCTCTTCGGCCCGCTCGACGGCCTGCATCGCTTCGCGCTGGGCCTTTTCGGCGGCGGCCAGGGCGGCCTCTTCAGCCTTGGCCTTGTGCACGAGGGTGACGGCGGCCTCTTCGGCCCGTTCCGCCAGAACTGTGGGCTTTGCCTTGGGTGTGCTCATGGTCCGAACTCCAATCCACCTGTTACAAATCAATACGGGTTTCGTTTCTCGACGTACCCGCCTTTTCGACACACGTGTGTCGACACTTAACCGTTTTTGGGTTTCCGAGCCGCCGGTTTTTGCGCCGGCCGGTCGTTCGCGCCGATGAGGACGGATATGCGGGGATCGCGTATTATGGGACGTGCTCGTCACCGCCTGCGTTCATAAGGACAATCCCCGTGTCCACCCGCCGTGCCCGGCAACACCGCACAGAGGGCGGGGCGAACGCCCTTAAGCACCCCATGGATCGTGCCGAACTCGGTCCTACGCCTTTTTTCCGTCGGCTGCACGTAAAGTATGACAAACGTTGACCGAAAAACCAAAACAGGGCTCACCTTCCAAGATAGGGAAATCCCGAAACGTGAAGGGTCCGGATGATGGAGCGAGAGCAGATCGAGCAGATGCAGGAGGCCTGTGCCCGAGTGGCCCGGCAAGCGGCGGGTGAAGCCGCGGACGGCCCTGCGACCGATGCGCTGCGGGAGTGGATCGGCCAGGCGCCGGACCTGATGGCCGAGTGCCTTCACTGGGTGGACGCCGTGCAAGCGGCCCAGGAACGCATCCCCCGGCTACGGGCCCGCTGTCGGCGGCTGACCGCGATACTCGAACAGGTCCGTCAACGCCTGGAGGATTATGTGGACGGTCCGTCTGTCGATGAGGGCGACCCATCAACGCCGGAGACCGCCGGCGGTCCATCGTGCGAAGCGACCGAGATGGATTTTCCCGAGGCAATCGAACGTGAGATGGACGTGGACGCAGAGGACGACCCTGCGGAGACCGACCGCCAGATTGAGCCGGACGAAGCCATCGGTGGGGACCAAGGCGACAACTCGTCGGATTCTCTTTGCGACGAGAAGGAAGAACCCCGTGGTTCGGTGGTTGTGCAGGGTGTTGGCGAGCGTTCCAAGTCGCTTGATCTTGAAGAGGTTCTGCCCGCCGACACCCTGCTGGCCGAGCTCGAGGCGATTGACGGCGAGCTGAGTCATTGCGCCCGGGCGACCAGGCAGGCCCTGGGTGAGATTGTGGACGTAGATGATTTAACGGATGACGGTTCCATTCTCCGGCCCATGAGCGGGCACGTCCGATCGCTCGGTATCGCCTCGTTGACGACAGGAGGGATGCGATCGGGATCGCAGATGAGCCGAGTCGGCCGGGTTCTGGATGAGTTGCACGGAGTGGCCCGGCGAAGCGGAGCCGCCGCGGGCGGGTCGCTGCCGGACTTCGACGATTGGCTTGAAGAGCTGGACCGAATCGAAGTGGATTTGTTGGGCGATTAGCAGCGTCGTCAGGCGAGATCGCGGGAGAAGGATCGTGAGCGGATCGACACCAAAGACTGGGAATGAGACGTTGGCCTCGTCGGGCGGAACGTGTGACGCGTTGCTGGCGGAGCTGAGCCGTATCGAGGCTGATCTGGAGGCGGCGGAGCGGGCGGCGATGGCCGTGGCCGAGGCGGTGGAGCGGGCCATGCTCGGCAAACAGCAGGCCGTAGAGGCGGCCGCCAGGGCGCAGGAGATGCTCGACGAGCAGACGCTTGAGCAGACGATGGCCCAGACGGGTGAACAGACCGAAGACGAGGGGCCCGACGAGCAATTGGAGCAGACCGTCGGCCATTCTGAAACGGTGGAGGAGATGACCGGAGTGGAGCAGGTGGAGTCGGAGGAGGCGCTTGTTGAGGAAGCTCCGGCGGAGTCGGTCCAGGCCCAGACCGCCGACGAACCGGCGGTTGCGGATGAGGTCGTGGAGGATTCGCAGGCCGACTCGGTGTCGGTCGCCGAGACCGAAAGCGTGGTGGAACCGGTCGATGAGCCGGTCGATCAGGATGCATTGGGGGGTATCGACGCCGCGGAGCCGGCCGACGACACCGACGCTGCTCGGCCGCAGGACGCCGACGTGTCCCAAGAGGTGAACGAATCCTCGCCGGAGACGGATAACCAGGATGGGGCATCCGTGCCGTCGGAACCGGCGGACACCTCGGACGACGTGCCGGAGGACGTTGAGATGAAATCACCCCCGCAGGCCCAGGCCCCCGATGACACGGTTGGAGAGACGGAGGGCTCGACCACGGAGGGCGAGGAGACGAATGCTGATCCGGTCGAGTCTGCCCCGGAACCGTCGGTCGAAGTGGTGGATGAAGACCCCGACGACGCCCATGTGGCGTCGGAACCCGTGGATAACGTGGCCGACATCACCGACGACACCTCCGAATCGGAAAACGTCGAGGAAGAGGATACGGCCGATTCAGCATCCGGCGCGGACGATTCGGATGACGACCAGGGCGATCAGCAGGACGGCATGAACGAGGAGACCTCCGACTCGACGGCCCCAGAGTCCACAAAGATGGGGGACGAGGGGGAACACGTCGCCACGGAGCCGGCCGAGGCTGCCTCGACCCGGACGGGCGACGGCGAGTCGCTGCAGCA
>DSDH01000136.1 GCA_011055475.1 Phycisphaerales bacterium
CCGTCTGGCGCTGGCGGATCACGGGTTCGCCTGCGCCTTGAAGGAGGTGCTGGCGGTCACCGCGCCGGATCGGCCGGGGAACCTTGACCGCCTGACCACGGCTCTGCTGGACAGCAACGTCGACATCGCCGACGCCTATGGGTTCGTCACGCCCAACGATCGCCAGGGCGTCTGCTTTCTCGAAATCAAGAACGCCACAGGGGTGGACCTGGAGGCCGTCGTCACGGCGGCGGGCTTTGCCGTGCTGCGGGACGAGGATCTCTACGCGAGTTGAGTTCGGCCGCGACGGGCGGCGCCGGTGGCGAGAGGAGTCAGGCCTATCTCCCCGCCGCGCGGTTCCGGCGTGGGCCGAGGATGGGTTGTCAACAACGAGGTGAGTGGTTCTGCGATGGACGTGATTCCCGCGATTGACCTGCGAGACGGCAAGTGTGTCCGCCTGATTCAGGGCCAGTACGATCGGCAGATTACCTACCGGGATGATCCCGTTGCCCAGGCCCGCGAGTTCCATCGGGCCGGGGCCAGGCGATTGCACGTGGTGGACTTGGACGGGGCCCGGCTCGGCCATGGCGTCAATGCCGATGCGGTGCGGGCCATTGTCGAGGCGGTGGACATGACCGTGGAGTTGGGCGGCGGCATCCGCAGCGAAGAGGACATCCGCCTCGTGCTCGACATGGGCGTACATTATGCCATCCTGGGCTCGGCCGCCATCAGACGGTGGGAGTGGTTCACCGAGATGACTCACAAGTACGAGGGCCGATTGATCCTCGGGCTGGATGCCCGCGGCGCGAAGCTCTCGGTTGAGGGCTGGACGGCCCAGAGCGGCCGCGGCCTGTGGGATCTGGCCGCTCAAGCCGGTCGGCTCGCCCTCGCCGCGCTGATCTATACCGATATCAGCAAGGACGGCATGTTGGCCGGGCCCAACGTCGAGCGAACGCGGCAGCTTGTCGAACAGGTGCGCGTGCCGGTCATCTGCGCCGGCGGGGTGACCGAGGTGGACGACATCGTGCGGCTCAAGGAGATCGGCGTGGCCGGGGCCATCATCGGCCGGGCCCTTTACGAGGGGCGCATCGACTTGGAAAGCGCCCTGGCCGCCGCACGGTAACATTCACGCCCGGCGCCTGCCGACCTGCCATCCGGGGCGGCGTTTTTTCTTGACAGGGTCCGACGGGGGCTGGTATGTGTCGTCGGCTCCAGGGGGGTGGATGCGGAGACAAGGGATGTCCCGGCCCACGGTGTGGCCGGGCGAGGGTGTCCGCAATTCCATAAGGTGGATCGCCGCATGGCCGGATCGTCGAAGAACAAGGCATTGGTCATTGTGGAGTCGCCGGCCAAGGCCAAGACCATCAACAAGTACCTTGGACGCGACTTCGAGGTCAAGGCCTCGATGGGGCACGTCCGGGACCTGCCCTCCAAGGGCCTGTCCGTCGATATCGAGCACGACTTCGAGCCGACGTACGAGATCACGCCCGGCAAGAAACGTACGGTCAATACCCTCCGGGCGGCCGCCCGCAAGTGCGACCGATTGTATCTGGCGACCGACCTCGACCGCGAGGGCGAGGCGATCGCTTGGCACTTGGCCGAAATCTTGGGTGTGCCCGAGGATAAGACCTTTCGGGTAGTCTTCAATTCCATCACCAAGAAGGCCATCGCCGAGGCGTTCGCCCATCCCGGTCGGCTCAATGAGGATCGGGTGCTGGCCCAGCAGGCGCGGCGCATCCTGGACCGCATCGTGGGTTACCAGATCAGCCCGTTGTTGTGGAAGAAGGTCTCCCGTGGGCTCAGCGCCGGCCGCGTCCAGTCGGTCGCGGTGCGGATGGTCGTGGAAAAGGAACGCCAGATCCGCGCCTTCGTGCCGCAGGAATACTGGCTCATCCCCGCCGTGTTCACCACCGATCTTGATCACGACCATAGCGAGGCATGGAAGGCCTTCATGGCCTCGACCCCGGAAGAGGACAAGAAGCCCGGCGTGGCTGAGCAGAACCGCTGGCTGGCGGAGCACCAGGCCTTCAAGGCGGACCTGATCGAGGTCAACGGGCGCAAGTTTCACGCCGACAACGGCACCGACGCCCACGCCGTGGCCCAGGCCCTTGAGGGGGCGAAGTTCACGGTCGAGAGTCTGGCCACCCGTCGCGTTTCATCGCGTCCGTCGCCGCCCTTTATCACGTCCACCCTGCAACAGGCCGCGGCGAACCGGCTCGGCTTCACCGCTCACCGGACCATGCGGACGGCCCAGCAACTGTACGAGGGCATCGACCTGGGCTCGATGGGGGCCCTGGGGCTGATCACCTATATGCGAACCGACAGCACGCATCTGTCGGGCGAGGCGCTGGGCCAGGTGCGCGATCACATCCAGCGTCGGTTCGGGCCGGAGTACCTGCCCGACAAGCCCGTGCGGTACGCCTCGGCCAAGGGGGCCCAGGAGGCCCACGAGGCGATCCGCCCGACGGACCCGGACCTGGTGCCGGACCAGATCGCCCGGTTCCTCACGGACGACCAGGCCAAGCTGTACGATCTGATCTGGCGGCGTTTCGTGGCCTGCCAGATGGCCCCGGCCCAATGGGACACCACGACCGTGCAGATCGTCGCGCCCACCTCGCTGGGCCCGTGCCGCTATCGGGCGACCGGTCGGGTGCTCGTGTTCGATGGGTTCACCCGCGTCTGGCCGACGTACAGCGAGGATGCCCAGTTGCCGGCGATGTCGGAGGGCCAAGACCTCGGCGTTGTCGATCTGCGGGCCGAACAGCACTTCACCAAGCCGCCCGCCCGCTATACCGAAGCGTCGCTGGTCAAGGCCCTCGAGAAGGAGGGCATCGGCCGGCCCAGCACCTACGCGGCGATCATCACGACGATCCAGGACCGGGGCTACGTCGAGAAGATCGACCGCCGGTTCCACGCCACACATCTGGGCGAGGTCGTCACGGACAAGCTGTGCCAATTCTTCCCGGAGGTCATGGACATCGGCTTCACTCGGCACATGGAGGACCAGCTTGACCGAATCGAGGACCAGCACGTTGGCTGGGTGGACGTGCTCCGCGAGTTCTACGAGCCGTTCAAGGTGAGCCTGGACAAGGCGAGCGGCCAGATGAAGCACGCCAAGGCCGAAACGCAGCCCAGCGAATACACCTGCCCGCAGTGTCAGCGGCCGATGGTCTACCGCTTCGGCAAGAACGGGCGGTTTCTGAGCTGTTCGGGGTACCCGGAGTGCAAGTTCGCCGCGCCCTGCGATCGCGAGGGGCGTCTGATCGAGGAGAAGGAATCGGAGCACCAGTGCCCGACCTGCGGCAAGCCGATGGTGGTCAAGCGTGGCCGCTTCGGCGAGTTTCTGGGCTGCTCGGACTATCCTGCGTGCAAGACCGTGCTCAGGCTGGACAAGGAGGGCCGCGTCCTGCCGCCCAAGCCGCCCGCTGAGCCGACCGGCATTCGCTGCCACAAGTGCAAGGAGGGGCACTTTGTGATCCGTCAGAGCAAGCGGGGGCCCTTCCTGGGGTGCGACCGGTTCCCGCGATGCCGCACGATCGTGAGCATCCAGCAGTTGGACACGCTGCGGCAACTGCAGGAGGATGGACGTTGGCCGCCAAACACGGTCGACGAGGCCGACGCATTACTCGGCCGCACGAAGGACAACAAGGCTTCCGGGGACAAAACCGGGAAGGCCGCCGGCAAGAAGAGCGCCAAGAAGACCAGGAAAAAAGCCAAGAGAACCGCCAAGAAGACATCCCCCGCCTCAGAGCGAGACTCGGACGCCTCGTGAAGAGGCGTTTGGCGGATGGGATTGGAGACCCTGCGTTATGGCCCATACACCCAAGCCAGAAGAGACGTTCGAGACGATCGAGCCGATCGGTCCGCGCGTGCTGATCCGCAAGGACGAGGACAAAAAGGAAACCAAGGGTGGCATTCAACTGCCGGACAACATCGAGATTCCCACGATCACCGGGCGCATCGTGAGCGTCTCGGCGGAGGTGGAGATGTCCGACGAGTTCCCCTTGCGGCAGTACGACAAGGTCCTGTTCAACCCCAAGGGCGCGATCCCCGTCGACTTCGAGGGCGACAACCGCCTGTTCGTCGTGGACGTGGAAAACGTCGTCGCGGTGTTCCGACGGTCATAGACCCGCGGCGGGCACGCAGGGCGGCCGCCGTCTTGTACTATCGGTTCAGTGGCTACGCCCGTCGGCGGCGCGTGGCGCCCAACAGGGCGGCGCCTAACGCCAGCAGGCCCATCGTCGTGGGTTCCGGCACGGGCTGATCTCCGGATTGATCGTTTGACGAGCCGTTGTCGCCCGTCCCGGGGCCCGGGATCCAGTCGTTCCAGTCAATCGGTTGGACGTTCGACTGCGCCGAGCGTCTGCCGGCCGTTTGCGGCGCTGCGCCGGCGCTGAATCCCACCGTGCCGGGCAACGGCAGTCTCTGTCCCACCAACCGCGCGCCGCGGTCGCTGCTGTCCGCGGCGCCCAACTCCATCGGCAGCATGTCGAATTGGGTCCTCTGGAACATCGCCACGACGATCTTCGGCCCGCCGATGACGGTGGTCGTCTGCATCGCATCGGGATTGCTCACGTCACCGAGCCAGTACAGAAAGCGATACCCCGGCGCCGGGACCGCGCTGAGCGACACGGTTTCGTTGACCGGGATCTTGTGAATGCCCGGCGACGGAGTGACCCTGCCGGCCTCGGGCGGGCTGACCTGGACCATGAGCGCGTAGCTCTCTTCGTGCTGGGCCTGCGCCACGGCCGACGCGCACAGCACGACGACTACCAGGATCGGCCCCACGCGACACTTCATGATTGACGCTGTCATTCTCATCATACCCCCCGGTTGAAGAGAACTAATCGGGTTTTCCTGTCCGCATGTCCCCTGCTCCTACGCCGCCCGCCGCCATCGAACGTATCCGGCGCCCAAGCCCAACAGAAGCAACGTCGCCGGCTCGGGCAGACCCGGTCCCGGCAGCCCGCTGCTGGGCTGGTTGATGCGATACGTTGTTTCGATCGGGGCATGGTCGCTGGTCATGACCAGGACCCACGAATGCGTATCGGGCACGATTTGCTCATCATCAAATCGCCAGTTGCTCTCGGTGAAGCTGGGTGTAACCCACCAGTACGTCGGTGCGACCCCTTCAGAACCGTCGTTGAGTCGTCCTACGGCGGCGATCCCCGCCAGCGACCCTTCGGTAATCCCCGCCACCGTAAAGGACCAGATGTCGTTGGCGCTGATGTTAAACACCTGGTAGGCGTACACGTACCGACCCGACAACATGCCCGTCAGATCGAACCAGTCATGCCCATCGAGGTCAGCGCCGTGGTCAACCAGATCATAGACCGCGTAGTCGATCTGGTGGCCGGTTCCGTGGGCGCTGCCCTCCATGAACGAACTGGTGGGCAGATACCGGTCCAGCGCCGCCAGGGCCGGCAAAGTCAGTGCACACACCAACACCCCCATCAAACCAACGATCCTCGTTCTCGGCATGTTTCACCTTCCTCTCTGGCTGAGCCCCAAGCCCGGCGGTCCAGGCCGCGCCTCATGGGTCCCCCATCTTCACACTCTTACCCCTGTATTAGACCACATTTTCCGGCAGATGTCAACACCCACGGCCGAATCGTGCGGCATGCGGGCAGGGGCGAGGACTTATCGGACGTAACTTCCCGGCCCCTCCAGGGCCGGTAGGGCCGGGTTGGTCCCAAGGGGGCGGTTTACGGGTCCATGCTTCCTGGCGCGGGCATGGACCGTCCAGCTCCGGCTGGGGGGGCGTTCAGGGCGGGGTCAGGAGCTGTTCTTTCGCCGGCCCCGGGTGACGGGTTTGCCCTGAACGAACCGGGAAATGTTTCGCATGGCCTGGCGGAGCCGGGCCTCATTCTCGACCAGGGCGATCCGCATATGGTGTTCGCCGTTCTCGCCGAACGCCCGACCCGGCGCGATGGCGACGTTGGCGCCCTCGAGCAGGTCCATCGCGTAGTCGATGCTTCCCTTGCCGCCGTGATGCTCCGGGGGCACCTCGGCCCAGACGAACATCGAGGCCCGCGGCTTGTCCACCTTCCAGCCGATGCGGTCGAGCCATTCGCATACCGCATCGCGGCGGGCCTGGTACTTGGCGTTCTGCTCGGCGATGTGCGATTCACATTGCCGCATCGCGATGATACTGGCGATCTGGATCGGCTGGAAAATCCCGTAGTCGTAGTAGCCCTTGATGGTGGCCAGGGCCTCGATCATCCGGCGGTTGCCCGCGACGAAGCCGATCCGAAAGCCGGCCATGCCGTACGGTTTGGACAGGGTCGTGAACTCCACCCCCACGTCCTTGGCGCCGGGTGCGGACAGGAAGCTGGGCGGCTGGTATCCGTCAAAGGCCGTCTCGCCGTAGGCGAAATCGTGAATGACGGCGATCTCGAACCGCTTGGCCAGGTCCACCACCGTTTCGAAGAATCCCGGCTCCACCGTCATGGACGTCGGATTGTGCGGGTAGTTCAGGATCAACAGCTTGGGTTTGGGGTACAGGTGCTCGCAGACCATGGCCACGTTGTCCAGGAACCGCTGGTCGTTGCCGAGGGTCACGCTGATGACGTTGGCCCCGGCCAGGGCCACGCCGAAGTTGTGGATGGGAAAGGCCGGATCCGGCACCACGGCCGTGTCGCCCGGGCCGAGCATGGCCAGGCACATGTGGCTGAACCCTTCCTTGGAGCCGATGCAGGCCAGGACCTCGGTTTCCGGGTCGAGCTGCACGTTCCATTTGCGAGCATACTTCATCGCCATCTCGCGGCGCAGGTTGAAGATGCCGCGGCTGGCGCTGTAGCGGTGGTTGCGCGGATCGCGGACCGCCTCGCAGAGCTTCTCGATCACCGCCGCCGGCGCGCCGTCCATGGGATTGCCCATGCCCAGATCGATCACGTCGATATCCTGGCGGCGTTTCTGGAGCTTGAGCGCGTTGAGCCGCGCGAACAGGTACGGCGGCAGTCGCAGAATCCGCTGGGCCGGTTCGATCTTGAACGTCTCGGTTGTCGCACTACCTGTCATGGCATTCTTCCTCGCATAGACGGTCGGACAGTGTATCGACCGAAGCGGCCGGATTCAAAGAGATTTTGGCGCTGCCGCCGGATGGCGGGCCGCAGGGCTCAGAACGACCGCGTCAGGCCAATACCCGTGACGGTGCGGCCGTCATCGGTGCTGCTCCAGGGCACGACCTGGAAGCCCGCCACCTCCGGCAGACGATGTTTGCCGGCCACGTGATGACCGACCACGTAGCCCAAGATGGCTCCGAATAACACATCGCTGGGCCAATGATCGCCGGATTCCATCATGCGGTAGCCGACAAACCCGGCTCCGATATACGCCGGAATGCCCACCTCGGATCCGTAGAGCTCATCGAGCACGGCCGCCACGGTGAACGAGCTGGACGTGTGCCCGCTGGGCCAGGCCAGGGGTTTGTCGTTGGGCGTGCGGTTGTCTCGGGCCAGCTTCAGCACCATCGTCAGGGCCCCGTTGACGGACAGGGCCTTGAGCATCGTCCACGCCTGTTCCTGACCGACGGCGTCGTCGTTGCCCGCCGCCAGGAAATACCACAGACCGGCCGCGGCGAAGTGGAATCCGGGCCCGCCGACCAGGTACGTCGCCTCATCCATCGTCTTGCGGAGGAAGCGATTGTTGCGGATGTCCCGTTCCATACGGGCGTCGGCGCCGCTGTTGTGCAGTGCGATGCTGCCGCCCCCCGCGGCCAGCAGCGGAAACAGCAGGTCCCAGTCCGAGCCGATTTCCATCGTCTCGTTGATGACGATGTCGGGCAGGTCGGTCAGATCCTCCCCGGCACAGTCCCAGGCCCGTCGCCAGTTGAACCGGTGCGCGGGCGCCGCGGCTTCGGCGGCCTGCGGCGGCTGGTCCCCCGAGTGGGTGACCAGCGTCGGCGCCCACGCATCCGGCTGTGCGGATGTGTATCGCAGGGTCCACTCACTCCAAGTCCCCGCTCGGCTTGCCGCGCCTGCCAGGACCAGGACTATCGTACACGAAAGAAGCCTCTCACGGTTGCATTGCATGGTTCATCTTTCACATGGGGCGGTTTATGGATCCTGGTACGAATGGCGGTTCCTTAAGGGCCGTGGCGACATTTGAACCTGCGTTACTGAGTCAGAAATGCGGCTTGGGAGCATCTGAGGCCGCTAAAGGAACCGCCATTCGATCCTGGTACGGTTATGCTACACGGTGCCTGTCATATCGGCGGCTACGTGACGGCGGATAAGTCGCACCCCTGCGTCATGGGCCGGCCCATGGGCTCACAAACGCGTGAATCCACCGACCGATGGCCGGGACAGGCGTGATAGGGGGGCATGGAGGTCATTCCCATTCGATGGTGGCGGGGGGTTTACTGGAAATGTCGTACACCACGCGGTTGACGCCGCGGACCTCGTTGATGATGCGCCCGGCGATGCGTCCGAGAACCTCGTGGGGGATATGGCAGAAATCGGCGGTCATGAAGTCCGTCGTATCGACCGCACGAACGGCCACAACCGATTCGTAACTGCGCTCGTCGCCCATCACGCCGACCGTGCCCACCGGGATCAGCACGGCCAGGGCCTGGCTGATCTTGCGATACAGCCCCGCGGCGATGATCTCTTCGATAAGGATATAATCGGCCTGACGCAAAACCTCCAGACGCTCGGCGGTGACCTCGCCGATAATCCGCACCGCCAGACCGGGCCCGGGGAACGGATGCCGCCAGACCACGTCGGCCGGCAGCCCCAGGTACTCGCCCACCAGCCGCACCTCGTCCTTGAACAGGTCTCGCAACGGCTCGACGAGCTCGAAATCCATCGTTTCCGGCAGCCCGCCGACGTTGTGGTGCAGCTTGATGTTGGCCGCCAGGTTGCCGTCCTTGTGTCCCGACTCGATCACATCGGGGTACAACGTACCTTGAGCCAGGAACCGCACGTTGGGGATTTTGTCGGCCTCGTGCTGAAAGGCCTCGATGAACTCGGTGCCGATGATCTTTCGCTTCTGCTGTGGGTCGGTTATGCCGGCCAGCCGTGAGAGAAAGCGATCCGCCCAATCGACGACGTGCAGGTCAATACGAAAGTGATCCTTGAATGTGGACACAACCGCGTCTCGCTCGTTCTTGCGCAGCAGGCCGTTGTCCACGAAGATGCACACCAGTTGGTCGCCCACGGCGCGGTGCAGCAGGGCGGCGGTCACCGCCGAGTCAACGCCTCCGCTGAGCCCGCAGACCACCCGCGCCTCGCCGATCCGCTCACGGACCTGGGCGACCGTCTGGGCCACGAAATCGCTCATCTGCCAGTCGCCCCGGCAACCGCAGATATCGTAGAGGAAGTTCTTGAGCATCGTCGAGCCGTGCGGGGTGTGGGCCACCTCCGGATGGAACTGCACGCCGTAAAACCGTCCGCTGTTGTGCCGCACGGCCGCGTAGGGACACGTGGGCGTGCGAGCCAGCGAGACGAACGAGGGCGGCAGCGCGTTGACCTGGTCGCCGTGGCTCATCCAAACGGTGGTGTCCTGCGGGATCGAATCGAGCAGCCCCTCCGGTCCAGTGATGTGCAGCTTCGTGCGGCCGTACTCGCGGCTGTGGGCCGGGCGGACGTCGGCGCCAAGCATCGAGCATCCGATCTGCATCCCGTAGCAGATCCCCAGGATCGGCACGGGCAGATCGAAGAGGGCCGGGTCGCACCGCGGGGCGTCGTCGGCATATACGCTGGCCGGTCCGCCCGACAGGATGATCCCCTTCAGGTCGGGGCCGGCCAGGCTTTCGACCGAGACATCCGGCGGGACGATCCGCGAATAGACCTTGTGCTCGCGCACCCGCCGCGCGATGAGCTGGCCGTATTGACTGCCGAAATCGACGATGACGATCGTCTCATGCGCCATGGGCGTCTGCCATCCTAGGACTCGAATGAGGGCGGGCCGGAGTAGTTGGGCGATTCCTTGGTGATCATGATATCGTGCGGATGCGATTCGTTGACGGTCGCCGCACTGACGCGGATGAAGCGGCCCCGCGTGCGAAGCTCGTCGATGGTGCGAGCGCCGCAATACCCCATACCGGCTCGCAGACCGCCGACAAGCTGGTAGACGTAGTCGGCGAGCATGCCGCGATAGGGCACGCGGCCCTCGACGCCTTCGGGCACGAGTTTCGAGGCGCCGGCCTGGTTGTAGCGGTCGGCCGATCCCTTGACCATCGCCCCGATCGAGCCCATGCCGCGATATTCCTTGAAACGGCGGCCCTTGTAGATCACCAGTTGGCCGGGGCTCTCATCCAGCCCGGCGAACAGCGACCCGAGCATGACGCTCGAGGCGCCGGCGGCGATGGCCTTGGTGATGTCGCCCGAATGACGCACGCCGCCGTCGGCGATGACGGGCACCCCGTGCCGGTCGGCGACGCGGACGCATTCCATCACCGCCGTGATCTGTGGCACGCCCACGCCGGAAATGACCCGCGTCGTGCAGATGGCGCCGGGACCGATCCCCACCTTTACGGCGTCGGCGCCGGCCTCGATCAGGTCGGCGGCGGCCTCGGCCGTGGCGATGTTGCCCGCGATGACGTCGATGTGGTAACGGCTCTTGATATAACGCACGGTGTCCAGGACGTTTTGCGAGTGCCCGTGGGCCGTGTCCACCACGATCACGTCGGCTTCGGCCCGGATGAGGGCCTCGATGCGCTCCTCATCGTGCGGTCCGACGGCCGCCCCGACCCGCAGCCGTCCCCGCGCATCGCGGGCGGCGTGCGGCGTCTGCTGGAAGCGGTCGATGTCCCGCATGGTGATCAGCCCGGCCAGCTCGAACCGGTCGTTGACCAGCAGGAGCTTTTCGACCTTGTGATTCTTCAGGATTTCGTGGGCCTGCTCCAGGGTCGTGTCGGCCGGGCCCGTCACCAGGTTCGTCTTGGTCATCACCGTGTCGATTTTGACCGAGTCGTCCTCGAGGAACTTCAGATCGCGGCGGGTCAGGATGCCGACGAGTTTTCGGCCGCTCACGATCGGGATGCCGGAAACGTTCTGCTCGTTCATCACCTCGCGGGCACGGCTGACCGAGTCGTTGGGCGAGAGCGTCACCGGGTCCTGGATCACGCCGTTCTCGGACCGCTTGACCTTGGCCACCTCGCGCTGCTGGGCCTGGATCGACAGGTTCTTGTGGATCACGCCGATGCCGCCCTCCTGGGCCAGCGCGATCGCCAGGGCGGCCTCGGTGACGGTATCCATCGCCGCCGAGACAATCGGAATCTGGATGGGGATATTCCGCGTCAGGCGGGTCGTCGTATCGGCCTGGCTGGGCACGAAATCGCTGCGCGCCGGCACGAGCAGCACGTCGTCGAACGTGATTCCTTCGGCAATGATTTTATCGGTGCTCATGGGTCTCTCCCGTGGGATTTCGTGCCCGACCTTCGGCGTGTGCGGAGTATACGGTCCCGGTCCGGACGGGTCAAAAAAAATCCCCGCCGGCCCGCCGGCCTCGGCGGGGGCGCCGGGGGGCATATTTTCATGCTTGCCCCTTTGCCGACCGATACTTACACGGTTGCGGCCGTGCTCGGGGGAGCCCTGATCGGGCGGATCCCGCGCCGGGTCGGAACCCAGCGTTTTCGCAGGCTTGCCTGTGGGGCGCCGCGGTGTATAATCCCAGTTATCGGACACGACAAAGGCACGGTGGTAAGGAGAATCTCATGGCCTACAAAAAACTCTCGATGGTCTTGACGTTGGCCCTGCTGGTGATGTGCGGCTGCGGCTCGCAGGTGGAGCTGGCCATGAAGTTCCCGGCCGATCACATCGCGACGTATCGCGTGACGACCGAAATGGTCAAGGACTACCGCTTCGAGCAGCCCAGCGCCGAGCCGCCCAAGGTGCAGGAGAACCAGTCGGCGACGATCGCCGCGGTGACGTTCGACCAGCGGGTCGACGAGGTGGACGCGGAGGGCAACGCCGTGGCGACGATCACGGTCAAGGGATTGCGCTACCGGCTCACCGAAAAGGACGTGACCAAATACGACTTTGACAGCACCGACGCCGCCGCCCAGGCCAAGCCCTTGGCCAAGGTGATCGGGCAGACCTACAGGATTCGGATCAGTCCGCAGGGTCAGGTCGAGGTGGTCGATGCCGAGGCGATTCGCCGGGCCGTGCCGGGGGCCGCCGACGACGGGCGGATCGCCCGTAGCCTGTTCAGCGATGAGAGCATCATCAAGCGGCATACGATCATGGCGCTGCCGGAGGCGGGTGACGAGACGGTCACCGTCGGCGATACGTGGCGCCGGGTCGAGCCCTCGCCGCCGGGATTGCTCGCCCCGAAGAGCTACGAGAAGATCTACACCCTGGAGAAGGTCGAAGGGGCCGAGGGCGCCCAGGTGGCGCACGTGACGATGAAGGCCGCGGAAAGCCCCACGCTCGCCGCCGAGGACACCACACAGTCGGCCGGCATGGGCTTCATGGCCAAGATGTTCGACACGCGTGAGACGTACACCGGCTCGATGGAGTTCGATTGCGGCACGGGCCGCGTGCGTCGTCTCGTCGAGAAGCTGGCGGTCAACTATATCGCCGCCGAGTCGCCCGCGAACCAGAAGCCGGACGTCGGCCCCGATACGTTGACGATGGGCCTGACGTACACGACGCAGGTCGAGGCGCTCAACTAGCCGGGTCCGGCCGGCGGCGGGGCTGCGGAAGCTGAGGGAACGACAAGCTGGAAAGGAAATCCCTTGCGTAAGACCATGGTGATCCTTGCGACGGCCGTCCTGGGCCTTCTGGCCGGCTGCCAGGACGGGGGCGTTCGCTCCGACGAGAACCTGATCGTTATCGAGTTCAGGCCCGATGAACCCCTGACCTATCAGTTGGCCAGCCGACGGGATATCCTGATCGAGCTGGTGGATGGGCAAGGCAAGCCGCAACCCGGGCAGTCGCATAAGATGAGTGAGCAGTTAGACGTGCAGATGACCTACACGCCCACCGACGTGGACCCGCTGGGGCTGACCACCATCGAAGCGCGATGTGATTCGGCCAAGGTCACCCGCCAGGGCTTCCGCACCAGCGGACCGGAGCCGAAGGACCTGGCCGAGAAGCTCGCCGGCAAGACGTTCTCCTTCCAGGTCTCGCCCAGCGGTAAGCCCGCGGACACGGAGGCCATGGATGCGGCGCTGAACGCCTTTATCGAGAGCGGTTTTGTCAGCGCCTCGGGCCCGGTCAAGCGGATCAAGGACCCGGACATGGTGGTGGACTTCCTGGCGTTGCAGTACCATCTGTGGGATTCGGTGGCGATGATCCCCGATCCGCTGAGCGCACGGGCCGGCACGCACTGGACGTCCGACCAACTGACGCCGCTGCCGTTTCCCCTGCCGGTCACCCGGACCACGACGTACACCCTCCGCGATCCGGGGACCAGCGAGGAGCCCAAGGCCGTGATGGAGAGCACGTTCGCCCTGAGCAACACGGAGCCGCGTTGGTGGCCGCCGGCGTACCAGGAGGTGTTCAACCTGCGGGGCAGCCTGTTCGCGATCCTGCGCAACTACCGATTCCGCTCGATCGAAGGTGGCGGACAGGCGGTGTTCGACGTCGCCCAAGGCACGCTGGAGCGTGAGACGCAGGCGTACAAGACCGTCATCGACGCGTCCTTCATGCTGCCGCTGGGGGACACCCGGCCGGTGATCACCATCGAGCAGGAGCTCCGCGCCGAGCGCCTCGCCTCCGACGGTGGGGCGTAATCGGCCCGCCGAGCCGTTGCAGCGGAGACGAAGGGTGGAACGAAAGAACCTCTGGGCCCCGTGGCGGATGGAATACATTCGTGGTCTGTCCACGGCGAGCGCGTGCTTTCTGTGCGACTACGTCGCCGCGCCCGACCGTGACGCCGAGAATCTCGTGCTGTGGCGCACCGAACGCGGCCTGGTGGTCTTCAACCGGTTTCCCTACAACAACGGCCACATGCTCATCGCGCCGCGGCGGCACATCGCCACCCTCGCCGAGGCCGACGACGCCGAGATGCTCGAGCTGCTGAAGCTGACGCGCGACGTCCAGGCCGTGCTGCAGGAAGCCATCAGCCCCCACGGATACAACATCGGGATCAATTTCGGCCGCTGCGCCGGGGCGGGTCTGCCCGATCACCTGCACATCCACCTCGTGCCCCGCTGGGACGGCGACACGAACTATATGGCCG
>DSDH01000163.1 GCA_011055475.1 Phycisphaerales bacterium
ACACCGCTGATGGCTTAGGACCCTGTAGAAGAGGGCTCTCTGTATGTCACCCCGGACTTGATCCGGAATCCAGGACTTCCCCCACGGCCATCCGCCTTCCCACGTTCATACCTTCACACGTTCATACGTTCATACCTTCATACCTGCCCACGGTCCCACATTCCCACGCCGCCCGGTAGGGTGGGCTGTGCCCACGCGGTTCGTTTCGCGCTGGGTGTCATTCCGGACTTGATCCGGAATCCAGAGCCCCGAACCTCGTCATTCCGAGTCCGCCGCAGACGGACCGAGGAATCCGTTTTTCAGCGTCGCGCAGCGACCCCGCATTCCCTCCTTCCAACAGGCAATTCTTATTCTCCCGACCGGCTTGACCCGGTAGCCCCCGCGCGGTACCGTGTAGGTATCCTGTCAGAGGATGAGGAGTTCGAGCATGACCCATCGGCCAATCGCATCGAGGCGTTGAATGATGAACTGGCTTATGCTATTCGTGGCCGCGGGTCCATTGGTGACACGAGCCGTCCATACGGTTCCGTCCCCCACACCTATGCAGAACGGGCCTGCGGTCGCCCTCGATAGTGTACAAGGGAGCACGATCCAGTTGGGTCCAGGTCGTCGCGGAGGATCGGCCGACGTCAACGTGGAGGCCGTGTGCAGGCTGGTTGAACACCTTCTCCATGATGCGCGGCAGACAGAACGGACTCCGGACCCCCAGTGTCTGATCGACTGGGCGGTACAGACGGGTAGTCCCGATATCGTACGCACGGTCCTCGATCATTCCGAGCGCAATACCCTCTCGCCCGATGTGCTCGGCCATGGTCTTTTGCGGGCCATCGAACTGGAGGACGTCGCCACGGCCCAGGCCCTCCTCGCTTACACACCTGATCTATGGCGCCGCAATCGCGCCTATCTGACACCGCTTGAACTGGCCCACCAACAGGGTCTGGAGGATCTCGCCCGGCTCCTTCTCGCGGGCTACGAATCTCGTGGTGGGGAGCCCTTTGGCCGGTCCGTTCTTCATCTCGGCGTGCTTCGAGGCAATCTTGGCTTTGTGCGGTTTTGCCTGGAATCCGGAGCACAAGTCAATGGCCTCGATCAGGCGGGTTGCAGCCCGCTGGATATAGCCGCGAGGTGCCAGCACGAGCAGCCGGAGTTCCGCAGGCTTCTGGAGGCCCATGGCGGAGTGCGTTACTGCAAGGAGTCGATCTACGCCAGCCGTGATGAGCAGCGGCTGGATGAGGCCAACCGATTGGACCTGGCTTTATATGAACTTGGCGCATCGGCGCCTTCCGAAGGTCAGATCGATCGCAATCGAATACTGGTTACGGCGGTTAGTCTTGGTCATGTTGCAGCAGTCGAAATGCTTCTGCTTCATGGTGCCGATCCTAACAATCGTCAAGGGGGTCTTCCGGTCCTGCACATGGCGGCAATGCGCGGGTGTGTGCGATGCGCCCGGTTGCTCTTGGACGCCGGCGCGGACCCGCACATGCGATCAGAGTACTCTTTGCTGGCGATCCACGAGGCCGTTTGGCCCAGCGGTAACGCCGAGATGATCCGTCTGCTCGCCCCCGTCAGTGATATCAATGCCCCCTCTCCGGTGGGGACTCCTCTCTATCGGGCGGCGGGCTTTCGAAATCTCGAAGCCGTGAGGACTCTCTTGGCGTTGGGGGCTGACCCCAACAGACGTACCGGGCCTGGGGAGACGGCTTTGCATCGCGCCGTCGAGATTGGAGACGTGACAATCGTACGTGCCTTACTGGATGGCGGAGCCGATGTCGGTGCCAGGGATTCAATAGGGCGCACCCCGTTGGATTCCGTGGATCGCGCAAGCCCCGTGGTCAAACAACTCATTGGCGTGTTACGGGCAGCGGGTGGCCACGACTGAGTAATAGGGTGGTGCCGGATTGGCAGGAACGTTGAGCACGCGAGTGATGAACCGGTCTGGCCATCCGGCGCAGAGTGTAAAGGACGGTAGCGCTTCGCAGTGTTCCGTAGGCAGACGCCGGCGGCTGCGATGGGTCCGATGGCAAAGGGAATATGATCTTGATCGCATCCATAAAACGCACGGCGTGGGCACGGCCCACCCTACCGAACTGATAGGCGGGTTGCGAATGTTGAATAGGCAGGCGGCACGGGTTGTCGTTCGGATGCTGGGCCTCGTATATGGGCTGTGGGCAGTGGGCGCGGCCAGCCGGCGCTCGGATGGATAATATGGTTCTGTCTGCGTCACGGGAGGGGCCGGTGGGCACGTCCATTGAGAACAACGAGCATTTTCTGCCTCGCGGGTTTCGGTGGTATACGGTCGCGGTCCTGGTCGTACTGTCGGGGCTGGGGGTCGTCACGGCCATCGCCGGACTGTGGAACTTCCTTCTCCTGGCCGTCGGAGAAGTCGTCCTGTATGCCGTCTACCAACGGACATGGCACAGGATTCGCCGGGGGCAGGACCGTGCCGTGCGGCAACCCGGCACGGGAACCTTCTCCTTCGGACGATACGTTTTCATGACGTGGGCGTACGCGATGCTCATGGAGTTCTGTGTGGATTTCGGGGCGTACAACACGCTCAACCCCCTGGTCGTTCTGGTCATCATGCTCGTGCTCACACCTCACTATTTTTTCCTGGCAGCGGTGTTTCGTCTGTGGTTTCGCTGGTTCACGTACTCGCCCCGGGAAGCGTATTTTACCCTGGGGGCGGTCGGATTCCTGCTGGAATCGATCATTCTGAAGTTCATCGCGGGAACATTCGCCCCGTCGGACATCGTGCTGTCCCCGGTGGCCCTCCCCGTGCACATGCTCAATTATGGGGGGGTGGTGCTCATCCCGACCCTGTACCACAACAGGACCGACCGCCGGGAACCGACGAGGACGCGATGGAAGTATGCTGTGGGCATCGCGGGAACGCTGGCCCTGACACTACCGGAGATCGGGATCACCTACGCGGTCGTGTATCGTCTTACCGGGCCGTTCAAGTGAGTGCTGCCGGCTTCCTGGGTGGAGCAGCATCCGGTCTCGGCGCCCTACGCCCGCTTGACCAGCGGGCCGACGTAGACGATCAGCAGGAAGATCGCCAGCACCGCGATGGCCGTCCCCAGCGTCCAGAGGAGCTTATCCCGCCGCGACATGGGGCAAAACGCCTCGGCCCGCGGATCGTACTTGCCCCAGGAGATCCCCGCCCAATACCGCTCGTAGGCGTAATACATGACCATGCGGGTCGAGTGATGATACGCCACCACCAAGGTGGCGATGACCGGGGCGTTGCGGGCCTTCGCCGGGACGATCAACACAATCAGGTAGGCCCCGACCCACGTCCACACCACCCCGATCAGCCGCCAGACAATCGACTTGACCAGGGTCCGCCGTCGAAGCTCCGTCACCGTCGTCGTGCTCAATGTCCATCGCCTCCGTCGTGCACCTCGGAACCACACCGGGCTGGCCAGGAGCCCCCGGCGTGGGTATTATAGCAGCCTGTTGAAAAAGGTGTCACCCCGGGCTTGATCCGGGGTCCACGCTCAACGTGTCGTGTGTCTCTGCCCGCAAAACGTGGATTCCCGCCCGCCAAGGCGCGTCGTCGACTTTCGCGGGAATGACAAGCATGGGCGGTATTGTACATTGTGCGTTTTTCAGCGGACTGATAGCCCTCCGTATCCAACGACACGAGATGGAAAGGTGCCCCATGACCGACCGCATGCGGTTGAGCCGTTCGCAAGAGGCGTTTCGCCGGGCCCGGGCCGTGGTGCCCGGCGGCGTCAATTCCCCCGTCCGCGCGTTCGGCGGCGTGGACGTCGATCCGATCTTCATCGCCCGTGCCCACGGCAGCCGGATCGTGGACCTCGACGGCAATGAATACATCGACTACGTGGGCTCGTGGGGCCCGCTGATCCTCGGCCATGCCCACCACGCGGTGGTCCGGGCCGTGCAGGAGGCCGCCGCCCGCGGCACCAGCTTCGGCGCGCCCACGATGGCCGAGACGGAGCTGGCCGAGCGGATCGTCGCCGCGTTCCCCTCTATCGAAAAGGTCCGGCTGGTCAGCAGCGGCACCGAGGCCGTCATGACCGCCGTGCGGCTGGCCCGCGCGTTCACGGGGCGGGACCTGATCGTCAAGATGATCGGCTGCTACCACGGCCACAGCGACAGCCTGCTGGTCGCCGCCGGATCGGGCCTGGCCGAGGGGGGCGTGCCCTCCGGCCCGGGCGTGCCGGCGGACCTGGCGGCGATGACGCTGGCCGTGCCCTACAACAATGCGGAGGCTGTCGCCGCCGCGCTGGACAAGTACCCCGGCCGCGTCGCCGCGGTCCTGGTCGAGCCCATCGCCGCGAATATGGGGCTCGTGCCGCCCGATCCCGATTATCTGAAATCCCTGCGCCGCTTGTGCGACCAACAGGGTGCGCTGCTGGTCTTCGATGAGGTCATCACGGGCTTTCGCGTGGCCCGCGGCGGCGCCCAGGAGCTCTTTGACATCCGGGCCGACCTGACCTGTCTGGGCAAGATCATTGGCGGGGGGCTGCCCGCCGCGGCGGTGGGTGGCCGCACCGAGATCATGGATCGGCTGGCCCCGCTCGGGGGCGTCTACCAGGCCGGGACCCTCAGCGGCAACCCCTTGGCGACCGCCGCGGCCAACGCGACGCTCGACTTGCTGACCGACGAGGCCTACCGCGAATTGGACGCCAAGGGCCGGTTTTTGCAGGAGGGGCTTGAAAAAGCCGCTGCCCGTGCGGGCGTACCCGTTCAGGTCTATCGCGCGGGCTCGTTGCTGGGCTGCTTCTTCACCGACCGGCCTGTTCGCAATTTCGACGACGTTCAGGCCACGAATATCGGACGTTTCAAGCGGTTCTTCGCGGCCCTTCTGGAACGGGGCGTCTATATCGCCCCCAGCGCCTTTGAGGCCCTGTTCGTGAGCCTGGCCCACACCCAGAAAGACCTTGAATCGACCGTTCAAGTGTTGTACAATGTCTTTGACATACTTGCGGACTGAGCGGTCGTGAAACCGCGCGGTCGTACATCTTGCCCAGGGGCACGAGGCCCAAACAGGCCGGTGCCCGCACGTCCCCCAGGACCCCGGATCGGGACCAGCAACGCGGGCGTTGTTGTGTATCGGGAGAGTGATTGATGAATCAGTTGGATAATAAGAAGATGGACATTGTGGACACCACCGACTGTCTTGAGGCCGTCAGCGTGCTCAAGTGCAGGAAGAACTTCCTGTTCGTGATCGCCCTGGTGTGTCTGCTCATCCTGCAACTGGCCTTTTGGGCCAATCACTTCGGCTACATCGACAAGTCCGATTGCGGTACGGTGGTGTGCCCCACGACGGGCCGACCCATGCCGGTGATCTGCCCGATGGCGGATAAGCCGGCCATGGCGCCGTCCGCCGCCCCCGCATCGCTGGCGGCGGTCGCCGTGACCGGTGCTGAGGCGGCTGCCGACCAAGCCGCTCCCGCCGAACGGGCCGAGGCCGTCGCTGAATCGGCCAGCGAGGCCCTTCAGGCCGCCAAAGAGGAGCCGGCGCCCTCGGATAAGGCGGCCGCCACAGCCGGTGTCGTGTGTTGCCCCGGTGCGACGACCGCATCGGGCGCCCAACCCCGCTGGTCTCTGGGCCGATTTGACGCCTACCTGCCGAACTGTATGCAAACGATCGTGGCGCTTCGAATCGTCAATTTCGTCCTGCTGCTCGTCGTCGGCCTTTACGTGCTGAGCCTGTTCGCCGCCGCTCAGGTCTCGCTGGCGGGCCGGCTTGGCGGCGTGGCGCACGTCTACCGGGCCTTCTTCCGGGCGATGCTGGCCCTGGTGTTGCTGGTGCCCTGGCAGGTCCTGATGCCCGGCGTGCTGCTGGGGGCGATGGTCCTGCCGACCGAGCTGCTCTGCGGGGCGGCCTGTCCCGCCGCCGGGGCGCCCATCCCCTGCATGGTCGTCTTCTACCTGCGGTTCTGTGGGCTGTGGCTGCTGGTCTTCCTGCTGCTGTGCTCGGCTCAGATACGCAGCGCCCGCTGGTCCCACGCGACCCTGCGGCGACTGGGACTGGTTCAATAGCTCGGTCAATTCCGGTCTGCTCGCGGAGCACAGGCCCGTGATTCGTGGCAGGGCCTGGGTCGGAGTGTTGCGTCCGTCTCCCTGCCCGCGTGTTGTGATTTGAGCCCGGTTTTCGGCCATCCGTTTCCGGCGATGGCACGAAATCAGGCTTGCCCGTTATCCTTGACCCTATCGGCCCCTTGCCGTCGGTGCCCGCTGCGCGGTAGAATACGCCAGTCGGTTTTGGTTCGTCGGATTCGGTAAAGGGGTCGAGCAATGTACTTTCCCAGTATTCGAACAGGTTGGCGGATATGCGTTCTTGTGGTGGTCGGCGCGGTGATCGCATGGCCGCGGCCATGTTCGGCGCAGATACGCGGCGCCGCCCGGCCCGGCCGGAATGGATACGATGTGCAGCGGGGTCAGGACCAGAGGCCGGAACTGCAGCAGCGGCAGGCCATGCTGCAACAGCAGTTCGCCGAGATCGGTCAGACCATCGATGGTGCGCTGGTAGCCCTGCTGAAGCTGGTCAACGAGTCCAAGAAGCCGGATGCCGCGTTTCTGGCTTCGGCTGAGAAGGTCGTGCAGGAGTCGGCGGGTTCGCTGTCGCGTTTTGATCGGTCGCTGGTGTGCGAGCATCACCTGCTCAATGCGTGGGTGCACTACTTCAATGAGGATGCACCCAGTGCGTACCTGCTTGCCGGGCAGGCCCAAGGCGCGGACACGGACAACCACGATGCCTACGTGAGCCAGGTGGCCTTGGCCTTGGTGGCCGACCGTCAGCCGCAGATCATCCCATCGCAGCGCCCGCCGATCGCGGCGGAGGCGACGCAGCGGGATGATATGACGAGGCGTGGCCGGCGTCCTCGACCGTCGATGGATCGCTCGCGCCCGATGGACGCCCGCGAGCAAACGACCGCGGCTCAGGTCAACGTGCAGACCCAGTCGGGTGACATTTTGCAGTACGAGCCTGAAGGGCTCGTGGTGCCGCTGTTGGGTCAGAAGCTTCCGGCGATGCAGATGCAATGTGTCAACGGCGCGACACTCAGTTATGCACCCGGGGCCGAGGGGTTGTGCATGCTGGTGTGGAAATCGCCGCAGGCGGCCCCGGCCCCGGGGACGGTCAGGCCGGGTGAGCCCAACAGCGTGCCCAGGCCGGGTGTGACCATGATGCGAACCCAAGCCCCTACCCCGGTGCCGACCAGACGGTCGGGGCTGCCCGATCTGCCGCCCCCGCCGGGCGCATCGGCCTCGGCGCGGACCGACCCCCGCATGCAGGATCGCGGTATGCCGGGGCGCGATGAGCGGTACGATTATGGCTACGACCGCGCTCGCCAGGACCCCTACAGCTATCGCGGCGCCTCCACCGATACGCACCGTTCGGACATCGCCCTACGGCCGGGTCTGGAGGCGTCCAGCCAGGCCTTTGCAGAGTTGTTCGCCGCTTATGTGGGCAGGCCGGGTCTGAAATTCGTCGGGCTCAATCTGGATGCGCCGGACCGGCGTGCGGCCGTCCTGACCCAGGTCGTGTCGAATCCGCGACCCTGGGCCGAGGTGCTGGCGCAGGATGCCGTCTCCGCAGAGGGGCCCGTCGCCCAACTGTTCTCCATGCCGGGTATCGACCTGACTCGGCCGATCCTGGTGATTGCGGATGGCAGCGGCAAAGTCCGCTATGCCGGTCCGGCCGAGGGGTTCGTCCCGCGGTTGCTGCTGGACCACCTGACCAGCAGCGGGGCTATCGCTCTGGGGACGCCTTCGGCGGCGCCTGTGGCTCCGGCGGTCAATCCGTTGAGCCAGATTCTGCAGCGGATGACCGGCCAGGGGGCGCCGCCAATGGATTCCGCGCCGCCGACCCCGCGCGAGGTCAAGCCCCCCATCCAGGCGGATAAGGACGAGCCGCCGAATCTCCTGGAGCAGCCCGACCTGATTGAGGCTGAGAAACAACTGTCGTACGCCAAGAACCTGTTCATCCCGCTGGGCAACAAGCGGATGATGAGCAGCAAGCGCGGCGTGGACATCTGCCGTGAGATCATGGAACGCTGGCCCGGCACCAAGTACGCCGAGGAGGCCCGCGGGCTGCTGCGCCAACTGTCCGAAACCGACCGTCGGCGGTACAACATCACCAACGAGGAGTTGGGTCTATAGGGGCCCTGGCGGCGAATCACGGAGGATGCGCATGAGTGCGGCGACGCAAAGCGGAATGATTCCGACCTTTTCGATCGAGGCCGGGTGCCTGCCCGAGGCGTGGGAGAGGGCCGTCCTGGCGGTTTGGGACCGGGGCGTGTCGATGAAGACGCAATACGACAAGCCCGAGGACCCGCCCAGCCGTGACGCCACGGTCGTTATCACCGTCGCCGATCCGTTCGCCGAGCCGCGGATTCACAAGAACTTCCCCGGCGGGCCCGAAGAGCTTGAGGCCTATCGCCAGGAGGTGCTCGACGGGATTCACGATCATTGGATCGACCCAGCGGCGGGCAAGTGGACGTACACGTATCACGAGCGGCTCTTTGCGTACCGCCCGACGGATAATCTGCGGTCGCCCGAGCGCCGTGGTCTGCTGCCGGCGGTGGATCAGATCGCGTATATCGTGCAGTCCCTGTCGGCCGCGCCGCACACCCGCCGGGCCCAGGCGATTACCTGGATGCCCACGGCCGATCCGCAGACCGACGACCCGCCGTGCCTGCAGCGGCTGTGGTGCCGGCTCGTGGCGGCCGACGATGGAGCGTGGGTGTTGAATATGAACACGCACTGGCGCAGCCGGGACCTGTACAAGGCGTGGTTCATGAACGCCTACGCCCTGACCGACCTCCAGCAACGGATCGCCGAGCGGATCGCCGAGAGGCTGGGGGCACCCGTGCGGGTGGGGCGCTACGTGGACATCACCGACTCGCTGCACCTCTATGGGGCGTACTTCGGTGAGATCGCCCCGGAGGTGGAGAAGATGCGCGCCACGCCGTGGACGCAGCGGGCCTGGACGAGCGATCATCCGGCGTTTGCGATGATGACGGCCGAGGCCCGTGAGAAGCTCGCCCGCAATCCGGATGTCTACGCCAAGCCGTGCGGCTGATCGGAGCGGGCGGCCATGCAGGCGGAACCGACCGAAGCAACCGATCCCATGCCGCCGTTTGTCTACCCCGGCCTGAGCGCCGCCCAATGCCGCGCGTTTGAGACGTTCGCCGCGATGCTGGCCACGGAAGGGCAGCGGTTCAATCTCACGACGATTCTTGAACCCCAGGCGATCTACTTGCGGCACTTCGCCGATTCATTACAGGTGCTGGCGCTCCTCGATGAACAACAAAGGCCCCCACCGGGAACCTCCGGCCGGCCGTCGCTGGCGGATATCGGATCGGGGGCGGGTCTGCCGGGATTGGCGTTGGCGATCGCGCGGCCGGACTGGTCGGTCGTGTGCATCGAGGCGACGGGCAAGAAGGTCGCGTTTCAGCAGCGGGTGATCGAGCGGCTGGGGTTATCCAATGCCCAGGCCATGCATGGCCGGGCCGAAGAACTGGGCCGGGCACCGGCGTTTCGCGAGACGTTTGACGGGGTCACCGCCCGGGCCCTGGCGCCGCTGAACGTGCTCGTCGAACTGGCCCTGGCCCTTCTGGTCGTCGGCGGGCGGTTCGTGGCGTACAAGGGGACCGATTGCGATGAGGAAATAGACCTGGCCCGGTCGGCTTTGGGGCAACTCGGCGGCCACATCGATCGCGTGCGGGACTATACTCTGGGTGACCTGGCGGCACAGGTGGGTTGCGATCCCGACTCTCGCGGTCTGTCGGCGGGTCTGGGCCGTCGGCTGATCGTCATCGAGAAGGCGGTCCCCACCGACCCGTGCTTTCCCCGGCCCTGGCGCCGGATCAAACGCGAGCCCTTGGGCGGGTAGTTCGTTGCCGGTCCACCGCGTGAATCCGCAGCAGGTGGTTTACCTGAGGCCCGGAGGGAGCTAATCTGGAAGCCACGTTGGGTCGAAGGCGTGGTGGGCAAGAGACTACACCAACGAATACGGTGGGAGACGCGAGCAATGGCTACCCAAACGTCTCAGTCGGGCAAGCCCGATGTGCCGCACGGTGCGGTCGAGCAGACCGGAGCGCGGACGATCACCGCGGCCCTGCTGCGACACGTCGGGACCTTGGCCAAGGCCTGCGGCGCGACGGCGATCTTCGTGTACGTGGACGCCCTGCACGATGAGCCGCTGCCCCTGCCCGAAAGCCTCAAACAGAGGGTCTACTACGTGACCAAGACCCCGGCCCAGGAGCAACACGAAACCGAACGCGGTGGCCGCTGCCTGCGGGTGCCCAACGTGGCCCTGTCGCGAATGGGCCAGGTCAAGATCGCGATCTTCCTGGCGTTGAGCCGCGGCCTGATCCGCCGGGGTGACCGGGTGGTGTTCCTGTCTGGATTGGGTGGCAGCGGCGAGCTGGATATGGTCCTCATCATTGAAGTGGGACGCGAGTATGAGATGTTCTGCCCGGACACGGCCGATGCGACGGACTGTCCGGATGTGCAACCCCAGGTGCTCAGCCGGGTGATCGATATCGCTTCGGAGCTGGGCAGCGAGGGGCGCGAGGGCAAGCCGGTCGGCGCGTTGTTCATCGTGGGGGATACCGAGCACGTGTTGCCGCTGACCCGCCAGTTGATCCTCAATCCGTTCGCCGGCTACCCCGCGGAAAAACGGAACATCCTTGATGAATCACTGACCGAGACGATCAAGGAGCTGGCGACGATCGACGGGGCGTTCATCGTCCATGCGGACGGGACGATCGAGAGCTGCGGCACGTACCTCAAGACCGCCAGCCAGAAGGAGTTCGAGTTGCCGCAGGGATTGGGGGCCCGCCATCACGCGGCGGCGGCGATCACCTCGGTGACGCGATGCCTGGCGGTGACGGTGAGCGAATCCACCGGCACGGTGACCGTGTTCCGTAACGGGGCGATCGTCACGGACATCGAGCGGCCGCGGAGCTTGGGTCGCCGCGTGAGTCCCGGCTTGGCGAAGTCCGAATGACGAATCGGACGCGCCCTTTATGCCGCGTAACGCCTTCCGGACCCGGCCCGGATCATGTACGGGGCAGGGTGATCGTGACGCGGGTGCCTTGGTCGGGCTGCGAATCCAGGGCGATCGTGCCGCGGTTCAACCGAATCAATCGCCGCGCGTGGGCCAGACCCATCCCGCGGCGTCGGCCGGCGGGGCAGTCGGAGAAGAATGGATCGAAGGCCCGGCTTTGGGTCTCGGGCGTCATGCCGCAGCCCTGGTCGGCGACGACGAACGCCGCGGCGTCGGTCGGCTGGTGGGCCGCCGCGCGGATCGTAATCGGTCCGCTGCCGCCCTTGTACGACTGGAGGGCGTTGGCCAGCACGTGGGCCAGGGCCGTGGCGATCTGCCCGGCGTCGACGTGCACGTCACCCAGCCCCTCGATATCCTCGAACGTCACTTCGACGAAGTCTCGTGACTCCTGCCGGCGTAGCTGCTCGACAGCCTGATCGCACAGGGCACGCAGGCCGATGGTCCCGGCCTGCGGCGGATTCGGCCGGGCGAACGTCATCAGGTCCTCCAGGGTGCGGCTGATGTCCTCGGTGCGCTCCTGAATCTGCCGCAGCATCTGCTTGCGGTCCTCGTCGGCCTCGGTTTCGAGCAACAGTTGGGCCCGGCCGGAGATGACCGCCAGCGGGTTGTTCAGTTCGTGGGCGGCCCCGGCGGCCATTTCGGCGATGCCGCTGAAGGCATCGACCGCGGCCATCTCGGTCTGTGTGTCGCGTAGTTGGTTCAGCAACTCGGCAAACCGCTCGGCGAGACGCGCCTGCTTCTGCATGGCGAACTTCATGCCGATGATCTGAGCGGCAACGGCCGCGGCAATTTTCAAGGAGGCGGTTTGCTCGGGTTGGTCGACGGGAATCCGATCCTGGAACACGATCGCCCCGATCGCCCGGCCCTCAATGTGCAGGGGGGCCATGCGGGCCTCGGCCAGCTCCAGCCCGGCCTGTTCGAGCAGCCAGGGAACCGCCTGGGCCGCGTCAACGATCGCAAAATCCCGCTGCAGGGCTGGCGGCACGGCGGGCGCATCGGCGGGCCGCTGCACGAGCGCGGTGTGCAGCGTGCCCGCGGCGTCCACGGCCACCCAATCGAGAAACAGGTCGTTCGGCGCGATCTGCAAGTAGAGGCCGACCAGGTCGGCCTGGTAGTGACGGCGAAACGCCCGGGCGAAACTCGCCGCCACCTCGATCGCGCTCATGGCCGGACGGACCGACAGCACGAACTCCCGCAGAAACGCCAACTGGCCCGCATCCGCCGCGAAGCTGTGGCTTTGCTGCGTCAGGGTACCGTGCTGTCGGCTCAAGTCGGCGGCGGTCGTGGCGATGCGGTCACAATACACCCCCATCGCTCCGGGCAGATCGAGTCCGAGCATACGGCTCTTGGCCTCGACACGTTCGGGCAAGGCGTTCCGGACCGCATCGAGTTGGTCGTCGCCCAATCCCAGGTGTCGCGCGGCGGCGCGTGGATCGGGCACCGGGTCCGCGTCGCCGCCGTCGCCGATGCCGCACTGCCGTGCGAGCAACGAGGCCAGATGCACCACGAGCGCTATCCGGGTACGGGGCAGGTCGGCCGCCAGGACCTCCGCGTCGCTGTTGTGCAGCCATACGGCCAGGACGAGATCCTCGGGCAGGGCCCATTTCTCGGCCAGGCGCTTGGCGACGACGACGTGGTCGATACCGAGCTGCTGCCGGGCCACGGCCGAGAGGCTCAGGTTTCGTTGCCGGGCCTCGCCGACGATCTTGGCCAGGCTCTTGGGCATGACCTCATCCAGGGCCAGCTTGCCGATGTCGCACAGGAGCCCTGCGCTGAAGGCCAGCGGCCGCTGCGGTTCGGGCAGGACGAACTCGGCGATGTGGCCGGCGGCGCAGGCCACCGCCAGGGCGTGCAGGGCCAGTTGCTTGCGGCTCAGGGGCCGCTGGCGCTCGGGGTTGTAGTCCGCGTCGAAGACCTGGAATACCTTGACCGAGAGCACGGCGTCCCGCACGACGGCATCCGGCAGCTTGGCAACGGCCTCGGCAACGCTGGGCGGGTCGGCTTCAAAACGAAGCCCGCGTTCCTGGGCCAGGGAGAGGATCTGCGCCGTCAGGGCCGGATCGGCCTCGATGATTTCGCTCAGGGCCGGGGCGTTGACACGGCCCTCGGCCAAATGCGGCAAAAAACCGGCAGCGACCTCCGGCAGGGTGGACAGCGAATCGAGCCGGCGGAGAATCAGCTCCACCTGGCGCGCCACGGCATGGTTCTCGGATGGCATCGTTTTCTCCCTCGACCTGGAATCCGCACGGGCCCGCCGGGCCCGTGGTGTTATGACATGTGCAGCACCTCGACGATCTTGTCCACCAGTTGGCCGATGCGGAAGGGCTTGCGGACGAAGGCCTCGGCCCCGGCCTCCAGCAGGCCCTGGATCTCGTCCTGGTTGACGACGCCGCTGACGATGATGATGCGGGTGTCCTGGAACTGCGGGTTTCGGCGGATGGTCTGGCAGACGATGTTGCCGTTCACATCGGGCAGCATGTAGTCGAGGATAATCAAGTCGGGCACGAACTGCTGGGTCAGCAGGCCCGCATCGTAGCCGCTGCTGGCCGTGCGCACCTCGAACCGCCCGTCGCGGCCCAGCACATCGACCATCAGCTCGATGATCTCCTCATCGTCGTCCACGATCAGGATCTTCCGCTTGCCCGAGTCCAGGTTCTTGAGGGGGATGTTGTTTTCCTTCATGAACTTGATCAGGCTGTCGCGGGGAATCCGCCGAAACCGCGAGCCGGGCACGCGAAACCCCTGAAGCCGTCCCGCGTCGAAGCAGCGGATGATGGTCTGCTGGCTGACGTTGCAGATGGCGGCGGCCTCGCCGGTGGTGTATAGATCCTTCATCTTTTCCATCTTCGTTCCTTTAAAGATGTGGGCCCTCCGTGCCCCTGCGTGGCTTTCCCTGTTCGCCTAATTTGACTGTCGGCCGCCCGGCCTGTCAAGAATGAATTTTTCCCACCGAGGGCGGGTTTTCAACCCCGAAAAGCCGCTCCTTATCGGGTTATCCGGCTGCTGCCGGATTG